>JALAHE010000156.1 GCA_022712075.1 Galactobacter sp. | reverse complement strand
CTCCTTGACCTCAACCTCGGTGGCGGCGCCGACCTTGATGACGGCCACGCCGCCGGCCAGCTTCGCCAGGCGCTCCTGCAGCTTCTCGCGGTCGTAATCGGAATCGGTGTTCTCGATCTCGGCGCGAATCTGCTGCACGCGACCGGCGATCTCCTCGGCGGAGCCGGCGCCCTCGACGATGGTGGTCTCGTCCTTGGTCACGACGACCTTGCGGGCCTTGCCGAGCAGCTCGATGCCGGCCGTGTCCAGCTTGAGGCCGATCTCCTCGGAGATGACCTGGCCGCCGGTCAGGATGGCGATGTCGGCCAGCATGGCCTTGCGGCGGTCGCCGAAGCCCGGGGCCTTGACGGCGACGGACTTGAAGGTGCCGCGGATCTTGTTCAGCACCAGGGTGGCCAGCGGCTCGGACTCGACGTCCTCGGCGATGATCAGCAGCGGCTTGCCGGTCTGCATGACCTTCTCCAGCACGGGGACGAGGTCCTTCACGGCGGAGATCTTGGAGTTGACGATGAGGATGTAGGGATCCTCGAGCACGGTCTCCTGGCGCTCGCCATCGGAGACGAAGTACGCGGAGATGTAGCCCTTGTCGAAGCGCATGCCCTCGGTGAGCTCGAGCGTCAGGCCGAAGGTGTTGGACTCCTCGACCGTGATCACGCCCTCCTTGCCGACCTTGTCCAGGGCCTCGGCGATGAGGCCGCCGACCTGGGTGTCACCGGCGGAGATGGACGCCGTGGCGGCGATCTCTTCCTTGGTCTCGATCTCCTTGGCCGCGGCCAGGAGCTCCTCCGTCACGGCGGCGACGGCCTTCTCGATGCCGCGCTTGAGCGAGATCGGGTCGGCGCCGGCGGCAACGTTGCGCAGGCCTTCCTTGACGAGGGCCTGGGCCAGGACGGTGGCGGTGGTGGTGCCGTCGCCAGCGCCGTCGTCGGTCTTCTTGGCGACCTCCTTGACGAGCTCGGCGCCGATCTTCTCGTAGGGATCCTCGAGCTCGATCTCCTTGGCGATGGAGACACCGTCGTTGGTGATCGTGGGGGCGCCCCACTTCTTCTCCAGCACCACGTTGCGGCCGCGGGGGCCGAGCGTGACCTTGACGGCGTCGGCCAGGGTGTTCAGACCCTTTTCAAGGCCGCGGCGGGCTTCCTCGTCGAATGCAATGGTCTTGGCCATGGCTGTTGAGTGTCCTTTCCGGAACTGACGTGCGTTCTCGGAACGGCGGCAGGTGCCCGCGACGGACGGCGAGCCGCCGCGGCGACTTGTGCGCCGGACGGATTCGCCTCACCTCACCGGTTCCGGTGATCCCCTTGCGGCGGTGCGGCGCAGGCGATGCCTGGCAGTCTCACCACAGGAGTGCTAACTCCATGTTGGCACTCGACCACCCCGAGTGCAAGACGAAGCCGGGCGTTGCGCCGAGGGCTAAGCCTGAGCCGCAGCGGGCCCCGGGCGGCCGGGGAGGCGTCAGCGCGAGAGCTGATCCGAACCGAGCACCACGGAGACGGAGCGCGGGATGTTGGCGACCTGCATGACCGAGGAGATCCCCAGCCTGCTGGCGACATCCTCGGCCGTCGCTTGGTCCGCGGCGGTCTTGTAGTACACGGTCGACGTGGAGGCCTTGCGGGTCCAGTTATCCGTGCGCACCGAGGCGTAGCCGGCGCCCGTCAGCGTGGCGGCGGAGCCCTGCGCCAGGCCAGACACCGAGGTGCCGTTGTAGACGCCAACCTTGGTGCTCGTGTCGGCGGCGGCGGCCGACGTGCTCGGCGGCGTCGAGCTGGCATCCGGCGTCTCGCTTGCAGCTTCGCTCGAGGCGGGGTCCGCGGCCTCGCTCGTGGACGGCGCGGTGGAGGAGGCGGCGCTGGACGCGGTCGTGCTGGCCGGCGTGCTCGCGGCGGAGGACGGGGCCGAGGCTGCGCCCGTGGCCCCGGAGCTGGACGCGGCGCTGCTCGTCGACTCGCTCGCCGTGCTCATCGTGGAGGCGGCCCACGGCTTCACGACGGTGAACATGAGCACGCCGACGATCAGGGCGAGCACACCACACACGATGAGGGCCCACAGGCCGGTGCGGGGATCGCGCAGCTGCACGAAGGAACGGTGGGCACCCTCGCGGCGGGTGTGCTCCGAGACGTCGTCGAACTCGTCGCGGGGGTACTCGTTCATCGCTTAGCTTTCCTCGTGGTCAGTGTCCGCACCCGGAAGCGAGCCGCGCACGGGGGTGCTGCTCGCTGGCAGGGGCGCCGGGCGGGAGGCCCGCAGGCGCCGGACAAGCTGGGGGTCGAAGGCCTCGGCCGCCTCGGAGTCGATGAGCCGGTTCAGGCGTTGGTAGTAGGCGGCACTGCTCAGGTTCAGGAGCGCGCGGATCGCCTCCTGTTTGGCACCGGCGTACTTGAAGGGCCGCGACTCCAGCCGAAGCATCTTCTGCTCCGTCGGCGTCAGCCGGCTCTCCTGCGCCTCGGTGACGGGTTCGTCCCCGTTCTCCACGCGCTTGCCTCCTCATACGCTTCTGTACGGCGACCATCCTACGGGGCGGAGCCTGTGTGCACCGGGAGGTCGGGGCTGGGAGCATGGTGGGGTGAGCCTCCGCAGCATCGTCCCCTCCCCCGAACGCCTCGACTCCGCCGAGGCCTGGGCCGAACGCGGCGTGCACGCCGGCTGGCTCCCGGTGTTGGCTCCGCTCGAAGACCGCCTGGCCGCGCTGGGCGCGGCCCTCACGGCACGGGAGCACGACGGCGAGCGCCTCCTTCCGCCCACGCCTCGCGTCTGGCGGGCGCTGGGGATGGCGCCCGATGCCGTCAAGGTGCTCATCGTGGGTCAAGACCCCTACCCCACCCCGGGGCACGCCGTGGGGCTGTCCTTCTCCACCGAGGCCAGCGTGCGGCCGCTCCCGCGCAGCCTGGCCAACATCTACGCCGAACTGCGCGAGGACACCGGCATCGTCCCGCCCACGCACGGAGACCTGAGCGCGTGGGAGCGGCAAGGGGTCATGCTGCTGAACCGGACGCTGACGGTGGCGGCGGGCGAAGCCGGCTCCCACGCGCGCCTGGGCTGGGACGCCGTCACCGACGCGGTCGTGGCGCACCTGGGCGCACGGGCCGGCGCGCCCATCGCCATCCTGTGGGGCAAGCACGCCCAGGCGCTGACCCCGCTGCTAGGGGCGCACCCGATCATCGCCTCGGCCCACCCCTCGCCGCTCTCCGCGCGCCGCGGCTTCTTCGGCTCGCGGCCCTTCACACGGGCGAACGAGGCCCTCGCCGCGCTTGGCGCCACCCCCGTGGACTGGAGCCTCCCCGCCGGCGG
>JALAHE010000155.1 GCA_022712075.1 Galactobacter sp. | reverse complement strand
GCTCCTGGACGCCGCGCGTCTCATCCTCGGACACCTAGTGCCAGGCATGCCGTGGATGAGCGATGGCAGCTACACCGTGCTGCAAGACACAGCGGTGTGGCAATTCCGCCTGCCGCGCGCGCTCCTGGCTGCCGTGGTCGGCGCGTGCCTCGCGCTGGCGGGTGCACTGCTGCAGGTGGTAGTGCGCAACCCGCTGGCGGAGCCGTACATCCTCGGGGTCTCCGCCGGGGCCGGCCTCGGCGCTGCCTCCTCGATTGTGTTGGGCTTCGCAGCGGCCACGTGGGTGCTGGGCACCTCGGCCTTCCTCGGTGCCCTCGTGGCCACCATCGCGGTGTATTTCCTCTCGCGGCGGCGCGGGCGGATCACGCCAGAGCGGCTGATCCTGGCCGGCGTGGCGCTGGGCGCGCTGTTCAGCGCTCTGACCAGCTACCTCACCATCACCACCGAGGCGCAAAACGTCTACGGCATCCTCTTCTTCCTGCTCGGTTCGGTCTCCGCCGCCACGCTCTCCAGCGTCATCCTGCCCGCGGCCGCCCTCCTGGTGGCCGTCGTGTTCACGGCGGCGCGCACCCGCCCGCTCAACGCCCTGCTCGCGGGAGACGCGGTGGCGGCCGGCCTCGGCGTGGACGTGCAGCGCGTGCGCACCCAGACCCTCGTGGTCGCGGCGCTCGTGACGGGAGCCACGGTGTCCGTGGCCGGCGGCGTGGGCTTCGTTGGCCTCGTGGTGCCGCACATCGCTCGCCTGCTCGTGGGACCGGATCACCGGCGTCTCGTGCCCGTGGCCCTGCTCGGCGGCGCGGTCTTCCTCGTGGCGGCCGACCTCCTCTCCCGCACCGTGGCCCAGCCAACCGAGGTGCCGCTCGGCATCCTCACGGCCGTGACCGGCGCCCCGTTCTTCCTCTGGTTGCTGCGCCGCCAAGGGGGTGCGAAGTGAGGCTGACGGTGAACGACCTCGGTGTGCGCCGCGGCTCAAAGCAGGTGCTGCGCAACGTCTCGCTCGACGTGCCGGACGGCGCCGTCCGCGGCGTGCTGGGCGGCAACGGCGGCGGCAAGTCCACGCTCCTCGGCGCCCTGTCCCGCCTGCTCCCCATCACCGGCTCCGTGCGCGTGGGCGAGACCGAGCTCTCCGCCATGCGGCGCGAGGAGGTGGCGCGGACCGTGGCCCACATGGCGCAGGAGTTCAGCGCCGACTTCGAGATGCTCGTGTACGACGTGGTGATGCTGGGGCGCACCCCGCACGCGGCGTGGGGCACCTCGGATCGCGACCACGCCGTGGTGATGGCCTGCCTGGAGCGCGTGGGCGCGCTCGGTCTGGCCACGCGTTCCTTCGCCGACCTCTCCGGCGGCGAGCGCCAGCGCGTCACGTTCGCGCGGATCCTGGCCCAGGACGCCCCACTGCTGGTGCTGGACGAGCCCACCAATCACCTGGACATCGCCCACCAGTTCGAGCTGCTTCGCTTGGTGCGCGCCACGGGCCGCACCAGCGTAATTGCCCTGCATGACCTGGACCTCGCTGCCCGCAGTTGCGACCTGGTGGCCGTGCTGCACCAGGGCACCCGGTACGCGTACGGCACACCCTCTGAGGTGCTCACCGAGCAGACCATCCGCACGGTCTTCGGCGTGCATGCCACCGCCGTGCCTGCCCCGAGCGGCGCCGGGACGCGCCTGCTCCTCGACCCGCTTCCCCGGACGGACTCCGGCGAAGAACCAACACCACCGCATCAGAAGGAAACCACCGCATGAACGCTCTCTCCCGCAACACTCTGTCCTCGCGTCTGGCGCTCGTGGGCGCCGCCGGTGCCTTCCTGTTGGCGTTGAGCGCCTGCGGCCAGTCCGTCACGGCCCCGCCGCCAGCGGGCGAAGGCTCTGGAGCGGCAAGCTCCGGAACCGAGGGGGCCGTCGCCGGCTCGGCCACGGCGAGCGGTCCGGTCAGCATCACGAACTGCGGCACCGAGCTCACGTTTGCCGAGGCGCCGCAGCGCGCTGTGGGCCTCAGCCCCGCCCAGACGGAACTACTCCTGCGCCTCGGCGTGGGCAAGACCCTCGTGGGCCAGGCGCAGACGGGCCTGCAGGCACTGCCGGCCGACGTGGCGAGCCAGGCGGAGCAGGTCAAGGTGCTCAGCAAGGGCGAGCCGCCGGCCCGCGAGGAGCTGCTCTCGGTCAACCCGGATCTGGTGCTCTCCCCCACCAGCTACGAGTTCACGGCCGAGCAGGGCTACGCGAGCGTGGAGCAGTTGAAGAAGGCCGGTGCCCAGGCGTACATCGCCACGGGCGGCTGCGCGGATCGCCGCGCTAGCGCTGTGGTGACTGACCTCGTCACGGACATCGAGAATCTCGGCTCCGTCTTCCGCACGCCTCAGCAGGCGGCGCAGCTGAGCAAGCAGGTCAAGGATCGCCTCTCCGCCGTAAGCCAGGCCAACGCCTCGGCCACAGCGCCCACGGTGGCGCAGCTGTTCGTGGACGGCAAGAGCCTCTCGGCGATCGGCGCCGGGATCGAGGCTGACATCATCAAGCAGGCCGGCGGCAAGAACGTGTTCAGCCCGGACGACAAGCTCTTCGAGAGCTTCTTCGCCGCCGCCGTCTCCCCCGAGCAGGTCGCGAGCCTTAACCCGGACGCCATCGTCTTTGCCACGACGAGTGACACCCAGACCGCCTCGATCGAGGCGTACCTGCGCGAGACCTTCCCGCAGGTCACCGCGGTCAAGGAGAACCGCCTCGTGGCCGTCCCCTCGGCGAATCTCCTGCCCGGCACGCTGGGCAATGTGGAAGCCGTGGAGCTGATCTCCCAGAAGATCCACGACCGCTGACGCCCGGCGGAGCCGGGCGTCAGGAGAGCCACCCGCTCAGCTGCCAGGTGCCCGACGGCGCGACGCACGTTCGCGCCGTCGGGCACCTCTTGCGGCGGCAGCGCAGGCGGGCGACAGCCCGGGGCACGGCGCGGCCAGGTTAGGGCACAAAGAGGAGTGGCACGAGGCCGACGACACCGAGGCTGAACGCGGAGTGGACAGCCCACGCCGCCGCCAGGCGACCGGTCCGGTTGTAGACCGCCTGGCAGATGACGCCGAGGATCGGCGCGGCCAGCACGAGGACGGCGTTTCCGGTGAAGAGTGTCGAGACGGTGTAGGCCAGCAGCGACCACGCCTGCCCTCGCCGCCCCCAGGCCCGTGGCAAGCCCCCTCGAAAAAAG
>JALAHE010000018.1 GCA_022712075.1 Galactobacter sp. | reverse complement strand
CTCCGGGCCCGGCTACCGCTTCGAGGCCTGGAAACGAAAGGCCGCCTGATCCATGAAGGACCTCACCCGCCGTCCCGAGACGCTCTTCCTCTTCGGCTACATGCTCCTACCCCTGCTCGCGCTCGTGAGCGTCGCCGCCGGCGTGTGGAGCGTCATCATCGGCAACCGGATCCTGGGGATCATCCTCATCGTGGTGGTGACCCAGCTCTTCGTGTGGGGATCCATCTGGATGATCGGCAAGCGCAAGCGCCTCCTCGAGGAGCTCGACGGCGCCATCGACGCGTCGATGAGCGACGAGGAGGCCATCAACGCCTTCAACGCCCGCGAGGCGCTTGAGATTGAGGCCCGCGAACGGGAGGCGGCCGAGCGGGCCGCCGACCCCAAGGAGGACGGCACCCAGGCCAGGTAGGCAAGCGCCGCCCGGCCACGCGCCGAAAGTACATGCGAGCCCCCGCCCGCCCCATCAAGGGGAGGGCGGGGGCTTCGTCACAGACAGCGCCGGCGCGGCCGGCTCTGAATAGCATGGAGGGCATGACTTCCCAGGCCGTCGGTTTTGTCGGATACCGGGGCATGGTCGGCTCGGTCCTCATGCAGCGCATGGTGGACGAGGGCGACTTTGCTCACCTCGACCCCGTCTTCTTCTCCACGTCCCAGGCCGGCGCCGCCGCGCCCTCCTTCGCCGCGGGTGCCCCCGCCCTGAAGGACGCCTACGACCTCGATGAGCTGGCCAAGCTGCCGATCATCGTCACGGCCCAGGGCGGGGACTACACCTCCGCCGTGCACCCGAAGCTGCGCGAGCGCGGCTGGGACGGCCTCTGGATCGACGCCGCGTCCACGCTGCGCGTCAAGGACTCCTCGATCATCGTGCTTGACCCGGTCAACCGCGACGTCATCGACGCGGGCCTGGCCTCCGGCATCAAGGACTACATCGGCGGCAACTGCACCGTGTCCTGCATGCTCATGGGCCTGGGCGGGCTGTTCAAGAACGGGCTCGTCGAGTGGGCCACGTCCATGACCTACCAGGCGGCCTCCGGCGGCGGCGCGCGCCACATGCGCGAGCTCCTGACCCAGTTCGGCGATCTCAACGCCGCCGTGGCGCCCGAGCTGGCCGATCCCGCCTCCGCGATCCTCGAGATCGACCGCAAGATCCTCGCGGCCCAGCGCGGCGACGCCCTGGATTCGAGCCAGTTCGGCGTGCCGCTGGCCGGAAACCTGATCCCGTGGATCGACGCCGACCTCGGCAACGGTCAGTCCAAGGAGGAGTGGAAGGCGGGGGTCGAGACCAACAAGATCCTGGGCCGTTCCGGCGAGGACTCCATCGTGGTGGACGGCCTCTGCGTACGCATCGGCGCCATGCGCTCGCACTCGCAGGCGCTGACCATCAAGCTCACCGAGGACCTCTCCATCGAGGAGATCACGCGCATCCTCGACGAGGACAACGAGTGGTCAAAGGTGGTGCCGAACACCAAGGAGGATTCAATGCGGGATCTGACCCCGGTGGCGGCCTCCGGCACGCTCACGGTCCCCGTCGGCCGCCTCCGCAAGCTCGAGATGGGTCCGCAGTACCTCTCGGCCTTCACGGTGGGCGACCAGCTCCTCTGGGGCGCCGCCGAGCCGCTGCGCCGCATGCTGCTCATCGCGCTGGGTCGCCTCTAGGGGTTTCGCTTCGCCTGATGCACGACGGCGGGTGGCCGGGTCTTGTGACCCGGTCGCCCGCCGCCGCTGTTCCGGGGCGCTCCGGCGCGCCGTCGCCCCCCCCGGGCGCGGGGGGGTGCGGTGGGGTGCCCGCGCGACGTGGGACGCCCTGCCGCGCTTAGTCGGTGGCGGCGTTGAGGCCGCGCAGGCGCTGAAGCTCCTGCAGGGCCAACTCCTCCTGGCGCGAGAGCTCGTCCAGGCGGGCCTCAGGCGCGCCCTCGGCCCTGGCCGCCGCTGATCTGTCCTGAGCCTCGCGCAGGGCCGCGATGGCGGCCCCTTCGGCCGGGGTGACGTCTCTGGGGTTCGGGATCTGCGTCATGGTTCATCCTGTGCCCGCCCGGCGGCGCGCGCAATGCCCCCGCGGGGCCCAAAATGCCTCCGCTCCTTGGTTCCGCACCCCGCCGGAGCGGGTGCGGAACCAAGGAGCGGATGAAAACCGGCCAGGGCGGGGCCTCAGAGGGAGCAGTTGATGAGCAACGGCTCGTGCTCCAGGGTGAGCCCCCAGGCCTCGCGGACGCCGGCCTGCACGTGGCGGGCCAGGGCCAGCAGATCGGCGCTGCTCGCGTCCCCGCGGTTGGTCAGCGCGAGGGCGTGCTTCGTGGAGAGCGAGGCGCGCCCGCCGGCCACCGACTCGCCCGGCGTGCCCGGCAGGCCGTAGCCCTTGTGGAAACCGGCGTGGTCGATGAGCCAGGCCGCGGAGAGCTTGACCTTGCCCTCACCCTGACCGGCGTAGCGCGGGGCGTCCTCCGGCAGCGCGGCGGCGACGGCCTCGTCCACGATGGGGTTCGTGAAGAACGAGCCGGCCGAGCGGGTGTCTGGATCCTTGCGGTCGATCACCATGCCCTTTGAAGCGCGCAGCTCGAGGACCGCCTCGCGGACGCGGGCGGCCGGGACGCGGTCCCCCACGTTCACGCCGAGGGCTCCTGCGAGCTGCTGGTAGGCCACGGGGCGGCCCT
This sequence comes from Galactobacter sp., assembly GCA_022712075.1. Classification (GTDB taxonomy): domain Bacteria; phylum Actinomycetota; class Actinomycetes; order Actinomycetales; family Micrococcaceae; genus Galactobacter. The sequence goes on along the minus strand of JALAHE010000018.1, from coordinate 15,421 downwards.
CATCCTCGTAGAGGGCGAAGGTCGCGCCGAGCACCACGTAGCGCGGGGAGCCGTTGACGGTGGAGCGCTTGATGATGGAGTCGCGGTAGCCAAGGCGCAGGTCTCCCACGCCGAACTCCTTGAGCTGCTGCGCCTCGCGGTCGTAGACGTCCACGCGGACGAGGCTCTGCGCCACGTCCGAGCCGTACGCTCCCACGTTCTGCACGGGGGTGGCCCCGGCCAGGCCGGGGATGCCGGAGAGGGCCTCGAGGCCGCTCAGGCCGGCAGCGACCGTGTGGGCCACCACGTCGTCCCAGTGGTGGCCGGCCTCGACGGTGACGAGGCGCGCCCCGGCCGCCGTGGCGCCGTCCTCCACGGTGATGCCGTGCGTGCCGATGCCGAGCACCGTGCCCGCCCACCCGGCGTCGTCCACCAGAAGGTTTGACCCGCCGCCCAGGATGAGCAGCTCTGAGCCCTCGGCGTCGGCGGCGCGGACGGCTTCGACGATCTCCTCGCGCGTGGTGCCGGCGAGCAGCGTCCCGGCGGGGCCGCCCACGCCGAGCGTCGTCAGTTCGGAGAGGTTCGTCTGGTTCACGCGGCAGCCACGCGCACGAGCGCCTGGGCCTTCGTGAGGACCTTCTCCTCGCCGAGGGTGACGGTCAGGTCGACGCGGGCCGTGGAGGCCGCCGCGTCCAGCTTGCCCACGGCGGCGACGATGGTGAGCTCGGCGCCCTCGGCCCCGGCCGGGTTGCTGCCGGCCGGATCGGGGACCGGCACCATCGCCGCGAAACGCGTCTGGTAGTCAAGGATCGCGGTGGGGTCGCCGATCCACTCGGTGACGAGCTGCACCGCGGCGCCCATGGTCAGCATGCCGTGGGCGATGACGCCGGGCAGGCCCACCTCGGTGGCGAAGCGATCGTTCCAGTGGATGGGGTTCAGGTCACCCGAGGCGCCGGCGTAGCGCACGAGGTCGGCGCGGTTCAGGCGCAGCGTGGTGGAGGCGAGCTCCTGGCCCACGGAGAGATCGGTGAAGATGACGGCCACGGCTTTACTCCTCGCCTCGGACCAGCAGGGTGGAGAGCACGGTCGTGACGGGCTGGCCCGCCGCATCGACCAGCTCGGTGCGGGTGGTCACCATGCCGCCGGTGCCGGCGGCGCGGGCGCGGTCCACCGTGACGGTCGCGGTGATCTCGTCGCCGGCCACGATGGGGCGGTAGTGGGTGAAGCGCTCGTCGGCGTGCACCACGCGGGAGAAGTCGATGCCGGAGGCGGGATCCTGAATGTAGGCCGCCTCGGCCTTCTGCGCGATCACGACGGCAAAGGTGGGAGGGGCCACCAGATCGGCGTGGCCGGCGGCGCGGGCCGCCTCCACGTCAAGATGCACGGGGTGCGTCGCCTTGACGGCGAGCGCAAACTCCCGGATTTTCTCCCGCCCCACGGCGTAGGCCGGGGCCGGCGGGTAGCTGGTGCCCTGCAGGGCTGCGTTGACGCTCACTTCTTCCCTTTCTTCGCGGCCTTCGCCGCGTCGCGAGCTGCGGCCTCGCGCAGGCGGCGGCGCTGATCCGCCATCCGCACGCCGAAGCCGACCAGATGGCAGATGACGCCGAGGGCCAGGAGGCCGATCGCAAAAAACATCAGCCACTTCAGGTTGGTGGCCACGCCGATGATGGCCAGCAGGATGCCGGCGCCAAAACATGACACGGCACCGAGCAGGGTGGCCTTGACCGCCGGCGAGGCGTTGTCCCAATCGAGCATGGTCCCCAGTCTACGGGCGCGACTCCCGGCCAGGTTCCGGGCGTCACGCCGGGCGGCTGGGCGGCGAGCGCGGTGACGAGAGCCGCTGCCGCAACCCTTGACCCGCTCCCCGGGGCCTCCCTAGCGTGGAGGGCGGGCAGCGTCGCCTCCCTGTCCCCGGCGCTGTGCGCCGCTGAGCCGTGTATCGGAGGATCCGTGAGCCACTCCCCCACCGCCGCCCTGTCAGGTGTGGCCCCCGAGCGCTGGCGCGATCTGCGCGCCGTGCTCTTCGACCTCGACGGCGTGCTCACCCCCACGGCCGAGGTGCACAAGGCCGCCTGGCGCGAGACGTTTGGGGCGTTCTTCGCGGCGATCGGCCGCGACGACGCGCTAAGCGCCGACGACTACCTCCGCCTCGTGGATGGCAAACCCCGCTACGACGGCGTCGCCGCGGTCCTGCATGACAGGGGGCTGTCACTTCCGCACGGCACGCCGGAGGATGCGCCCGGCTGGGACACCGTGTGCGCCATCGGAAACGCCAAGAACCGCGAGTTCAGCGCCATCCTCGAGCGCGAGGGCGTGGCTCCGTACCCGGGCAGCGTCGCCTTCCTCGACGCCGTGGTGGACGCCGGGCTCGAGGTCGCCGTGGTCTCCTCCTCGCGCAACGCCCCGGCCGTGCTGCGCGCGGCGGGGCTCGCCCACCGCTTCTCGCTCGTCCTCGACGGCCAGGCGGCCGCCCGCCGCTCCCTTCCTGGCAAGCCGGCCCCCGACACCTACCTCGCCGCCGCGGCCGAGCTGGGCTGGCTCCCCTCGCAGTGCGCCGTCGTGGAAGATGCGCTCAGCGGCGTGGCCTCCGGCGCGGCGGGCGGCTTTGGGCTGGTCCTCGGCGTGGCCCGGGACCAGCCGCGACAGGCGCTGCTCGACGCCGGCGCGACCGCCGCCGTGGACGACCTCGGCGACATCGACCTCGACCTCTCCGGCGCCCCCGAGGACGCCTGGTCGCTCACGACCGCTGGCGAGGCGGCGCCCACGGAGGAGGACTCCACGGTCTACGCGCTCGGCAACGGCTTTGTTGGCCTGCGTTGGCAGGGCCCCGGCGCCGTGGCCCCGGGTGAGGGAACCTTCGTCAACGGCCTCCACGAGACCTGGCCCATCACGTACCCCGAGAACTCCTACGGCCAGGCCGAGGCCGGCCAAACCATGATCGCCGCGCCCGATGCGCGCGCCTTCCGGCTCTACGTCGACGAGGAGGCGCTGGAGCTCGGCCGCACCGAGGTTGATCATTCCCACACGCGCCTGGACTTCCGCGACGGCACCCTCACGTCCCACGTGGTGTGGCGGACTGCTCAGGGTTCCCGCGTCGAAGTGCGCGTGCGCCAGCTCGTCTCCTTCGAGGAGCGCCACCTGGCCGTCCTCGACTACCAGGTGCGCCCCCTCGACACCCGCGCCACGATCCACCTGGTTTCCGGCGTGGCGGCGCCGCGCGGGGGCGAGCAGGTCCCCACCCCCGAGGAATCGGACGCGGCGACCGCGCCCATCGACGACCCCCGCAAGTCGGAGTCCGTCGAGGCGGATGCCCTGCAGCCCGTGCGCTCGCGCACCGGCGCTGGCACCCACACCCTGGGCTTCCGCGTGCGCGACTCCGGCATGACCCTCGGTGTGGGAACGGCCCACGTGGTGCGCTTCCCCGAGGACGCGGCCGAGCGCGGCACCGTGACGCACAGCAATGGCGAAGGCGCCTTCACGAGCGTCTCCGTTGAACTGGAGCCGGGCGAGGCCCTGCGCGTGAGCAAGTACGTCACCTACCACTCGAGCCGGCGCCAGCCGGTCGAGGAGATGATCGAGCGCGCCGAGCGTTCGGTGGGCACAGCCCTCAGCCTGGGCTACGACCGGATCGTGAGAGCCCAGCAAGGGTGGGCCGAGCGCTTTTGGGACCGGAGCGACGTCGTACTCTCCCCCACCCAGCCAGGTCTCCAGCGCGCCGTGCGCTGGAACCTGTGGCAGCTGGCCCAGGCGGCAGCGCGCGCCGACGGCCTCGGCATCTCCGCCAAGGGCGTTTCAGGCAACGGCTACTCCGGCCACTACTTCTGGGACACCGAGGTCTTTGTTGTCCCGTTCCTGAACTACACGACCCCGCAATGGGCACGGAACGCGCTCCGGGCGCGCGTCACGATGCTGCCCAAGGCGAGGGAGCGCGCCCGCGTGCTCAACGAGGAGGGCGCGCTCTTCGCGTGGCGCACCATCAACGGCGACGAGGCGAGCGCGTACTTCCCGGCGGGCACCGCGCAGTACCACATCAACGCCGACATCTCCTCGGCCGTCTTCCACTACCTCATGGCCACAAAGGACAGCGGCTTCCTGACGCGCGGCGGCGCGCAGATCCTCGTCGAGACGGCCAGGCTCTGGATGTCCCTGGGCTTCTGGCGCTCCAACGCGGCGGGGCGCGCGTTCCACCTGCACGGCGTCACGGGCCCCGACGAGTATACGGCCCTGGTCAACGACAACCTCTACACCAACGTCTCGGCCGCCTTTAACCTCGAGGTCGCCGCCAAGGCGCTTGCCCTGCTTGAACGGGAGCTGCCGGCGGCCCACGCAGCGCTCGTGACCGAGCTGGCCCTCCTCCCGGGCGAGCCAGAGGGGTGGCTCGGCGCGGCGCAGGGCATGCACATCGGCTTCGATGAGTCGCTCGGCGTGCACGCCCAGGACGCCGACTTCCTGGACAAGGAGGTGTGGGACGTGCCGGGCACGCCGCGGGACAAGCACCCGCTGCTGCTGCACTTCCACCCGCTGGTGCTCTACCGCTTCCAGGTGCTCAAGCAGGCCGACTCGGTCCTGGCCCTGTGGCTGCATTCTTCGCGCTTCACGGCCGAACAGAAGCGCGCCGACTTCGAGTACTACGACCCGCTGACCACTGGCGACTCCACGCTCTCCGCCACGGTGCAGTCGATCGTGGCGGCCGAGGTGGGCTACGCCGAGCTGGCCCTTGAGTACTTCGAGCACGCGCTGCACGTGGACCTCGACAACCTCCACGGCAACACCTCCGACGGTGTGCACGTGGCGAGCACGGGCGGCGTGTGGGCGGCGCTCGTCAACGGCTTCGGGGGCCTGCGGGACGATCAGGGCACGTGGAGCTTCGACCCGCGCCTGCCGGCGTCCTGGCCGTCGCTGAGCTTCAGCCTGGCCTGGCGCGGCACGCGCGTGCGCTTCACGATCACGGCCGAGCGCTTCGAGGCGAGCATCGTGGACCCGGGGCAGGGCGAGGCCGTCGGTTTCACGCTGCGCGGCGAGGAGTACCGGCTCACCGCCGACGCCCCCACGCTCGACGTGCGGTTGGACGGTCAGGGGCCGGTGCTCCCTGGCCGGCCCAGCTTTGAGCACGTCACCACGCTGCAGCGGCGCGACGGATCGCGCCTGGGCCCCGAGCACGGCCCCGAGCACGCGGCCGGCGAGCCGGCCTCGGGAGACCTGCCCGACGACGCCTGAGCCGGCTCCGGCGCTCAGGGCGCCGGCGGGGCGAGGGACCCCACGCGGCCGGGGCGGCCCCGCTCCGGCCACCCCGGCACCCGGGCACCCGGGCCACCCGCGCGCGGAAGGCGCCCACGCGCCGTCGGGCACCTAGACGAGCACCTCGCCGACCGCGGTGGGCGGGCGCAGCTGCCCGGCCGTGGCGTGCATGGCGGTGCGGAAGGCGAGGATGGCTGGTGCCTCGGCCGCGGCTCCCCGCACGAGGGAGTAGAGCCGCCGGTGCGGGCGGCCGGGCAGCTCGAGCAGCGAGACGCCGCTCAAGTGTTCGGCGCCCACGAGGCCCGGCAGGAAGGCCGGGGAGAGGCCCGTGCGGGCCAGCTGCACCTGCAGGAGCGGATCGGTCACCTCGAAGCCCGAGAGGGGCTCGAAGCCGGCGTCACGGCAATGCGAGCGGGCCCACTGGCCCATGGGGCTGCGCGCAGGGTCCAGGACCCAGCGGTGCGCCGAGAGCTCGGAGAGCCTGGCGCCGTCGAGCGCGCTTGCCTCGTCCGGGGCGAGGGCCAGGCGCAGCGGGTCGAGCAGGAAGTCCTCGCGGGAGGTGCCCTCGACCACGGCGGCCGGGGCGCCAGGAAACTCCTCCCCCACGATGAGGTCGAAGTCGTGGGCAAGCAGGCCCTGGATGGCCGGCAGCACCTCGCGGTGCACCAGGTCGATGCGCAGGGCCGGGTGGGACTCGGCGAGGACCTTGACCGTGCGCGGAACGACGTCAAGCAGCAGGGTCTGGAAGGAGGCGACGCGCAGCACGCCGGCGACCTCGCCGCGCACGGCAGCCACCTCGGCGCGGGCGAGCTCCAACTCCACCTGGATCCGCTCCGCGTGGCGCACCAGGACGAGCCCCTCCGGCGTGAGCCGGACGCCGCGCCCCACCCGCTCCAGCACGGGCGAACCGACTTCCGCCTCGAGGCGGGAGAGCTGCTGGGAGAGCGCCGACGCGGTGAAGTTGAGGGCCTGCGCGGCCGCCGTGACGGTGCCCGTGCGGTGGACCTCGGCCAGGGCGATGAGGTGCGGGAGCTGGAACACGGACTGGCCTCTTCTCGGGCGCGGCGGGCGGGGTTGCAATCTTTAAGCATTGCTAACAGAAAAACTGAAAGCACCGTAAGTGGACTTGATGGTTTTGGTCAACCATCCTTGAAGGTATGACCTCGCTCCCCCCTGCCAGGGACCCCAGACGCGCCACGGCCACCGCCGCGCTGCTCGTCCTGGGCTCCTGCATTTCGCTTCAGTTCGGCGCCGCCCTGGCCTATCAGCTCTTCCCCGCCGTGGGCGCGTGGGGCATGACCACCCTGCGACTCGGCCTCGCCGCCATCGTGTTGCTCCTCGTGGTGCGCCCCCGCGTGCGCGGCTGGACCCGTTCCCAGTGGCTCGCGACGGCCGCCTTCGGCGCGGCCCTGGCCGGCATGAACGGCTTCTTCTACTGGGGCATCTCCACCGTTCCGCTCGGCCCGGCCGTGGCCATCGAATTCCTGGGGCCGCTGGTCCTGACCGCCGTGCTCTCCCGCGGCATCCGCGAGTGGGCCTGGCTCATCCCGGCCATGATCGGCATGGGCCTCTTTGCCGTGGACCACCTGCGCGGCGTGAGCCACCTCGACCCGCTCGGCCTGGTGTTCATCCTCGTGGCCGGCCTGTTCTGGGCGCTGTACATCCTCGCCTCGGAGCGCGCGGGCCGGAAGGTCGAGGGCGCCGGCGGCCTCGCCGTGGCCGTGACGATCGCCGCCGTGCTGGTTGCCCCGTTCGGTCTCTCCAGCGCGGTGCCCGCCGTCGTGGCGGAGCCCTCGCTCCTGCTGCTGGCCCTGCCCGCAGCGCTGCTCGCCTCCGTCATCCCCTACTCGCTCGAGTTCGCGGCCCTGCGCCGCCTCCCCAAGCCCGTCTTCGGCATCCTGCTCTCCCTCGAGCCCGCAGTGGCCGCGACGGCCGGCTTCCTGCTCCTAGGGCAGGGCATGAGCGTCCTCGGTGCGTGCGCCGTGGCGCTCGTGGTGGTGGCGTCGATCGGCTCCACGCTGGGCGCGCGGACGCCCAAGCGGCCCCGCGAGGAGGTCGCCGTGGCGGCCTAGCACCGGCCCCGGCCTGCCCCCGGACCCTCAGACGGCCCGATCGCTTCGAAACTGCTGCAAGCTCCGCGCAGTTCTGAAGCGATCGGGCCGTTTGGCGTTCGGGGGCAAAGCAAAAGGCCCCGGATCTCTCCGGGGCCTTGCCTTGGTAGCGGTGCCGGGACTCGATCCCGGGACCTCACGATTATGAGTCGTGCGCTCTAACCAGCTGAGCTACACCGCCACGAATGAAGTGAGCCGCTCCGCTCCGCATAACGCGGCTCGGAGCGGCTCTCCATTCAGAGCCCCCCACGGGAATCGATCCCGTGACCTCAGTCTTACCAAGACTGCGCTCTACCACTGAGCTAGGGGGGCAACGCAGATAAGCTTACCAGCTCATCGGCGCTAACGTGAAATCGGGGTGACCCCCGACCTCAGATCACTTATGACGGGGCTTGCGGTCCGCGCGGTTGGCGCGGAAATCCCCGTCGTTGCGCTGATCGCGGCCGCCGCGGAAACCGCCCTTGCTGCCGCCACCAAAGCCGGAGCGATCGTTGTCAAACGAACGACGCGAATTGCGATCCTCGTCACGGCCATAGCCACTCTTGCGGTCATCGCGGCGATCGTCGCGACCCTGGTAGCCGCCGCGGTCGCCGCGGTCGTCACGGCGCTGGTAGCCGCTGCGGTCGCCGCCGGAACGCTCGTTGCGGCCCTGGTAGCCACCGCGGTCACCGCGGTCGTCGCGACGCTCGTAGCCGCCCTTGCGGTCCTCGCGGCGGTCGCCACGCTCCTGGAAGCGATCGCGGCGGTCATCGCGCTTGCGATCGTCGCGGTCGAAGGAACGGCGCGGGGGACGGCGATCGCCGCGGTCCTCGTCGTCGCCACGCTCCGAGTTGGGGCGGCGGCCGTTGTCGATCTCCAGGTTGATTAAGCGTCCGCCGATGCGGGTCTCCGCCAGCTTGGCCTTGGTGGCCTCGGGCAGGTTCGCCGGCAGCTCGATCAGGGAGTGATCGGAGCGGATGTCGATGGAGCCGATGTCGCCGGAGTGCAGGCCGCCCTCGTTGGCGAGCGCGCCAACGATGGAGCCGGGGAGCACGCGCTGGCGGTGGCCAACGGAGATGCGGTAGGTCGCGTTGCCGGGGGCAAGCGGCTTGCTCGGGCCGCGCGAGCCGAAGGCGTCGCGGGTGCGCTTGCCGGCGCGGGCCTGCTTGGCCGGCGGCTCCGGGAGCTCCTCGGTCAGCAGCGGGCGGCCGCCCTGGGCCAGGTGCGCAAACGCGGCGGCCATCTCGACGGGATCCACATCGCCGGCGGAGAGCAGGTCGGTGACGAGCTCGCGGTAGGGCGTGAGGTCCTGGGTGTTCATGACCTTGCCGACCTTGGCGGCCAGGCGGCCCAGGCGGGAAGAGTTCACGGTGTCGACGGACGGGATCGGGACCTCGACGACGGCGCCGCCGGTGGCCTTCTCGATGTGCTTGAGCAGGAAGCGCTCGCGCGGCGTGATGAACAGGACGGCGTCGCCCTTGCGGCCGGCGCGGCCCGTGCGGCCGATGCGGTGCACATAGGACTCGGTGTCGTGCGGCACGTCGTAGTTGAAGACGTGGGAGATGCGCTCCACGTCGAGGCCGCGGGCGGCGACGTCGGTGGCAACGAGGATGTCGATCTGGCCGGAGCGCAGGGACTCGACGGTGCGCTCGCGCTGCTGCTGGGCGATGTCGCCGTGGATGGCGACGGCGCGGAAGCCGCGGGCCTTGAGCTTGGAGGCGACCTCTTCGGCGGCCATCTTGGTGCGAACGAACGCGATGACGCCGTCGTGCTCCTCGGTCTCGAGGATGCGGGCCATGACGTCCAGCTTGTGCGAGTGCATGACCTGCACGTAGCGCTGGGTGATGTTCTGGCCGGGCGTGGACGCGGCGTCGACCGTGACCTGCGCGGGGTTGTTCAGGTACTGATCGGCGATGCGGCGGATCTGGCGCGGCATCGTGGCGGAGAACAGGGCCACCTGCTTGTCGGCGGGGGTCGACTCGAGGATGTGGTCAACCTCCTCGGCGAAGCCCATGCGCAGCATCTCGTCGGCCTCGTCGAGGACCATGTACTGCAGGCCGGAGAGGTCCAGGGCGCCGCGATCCAGGTGATCGATAACGCGGCCGGGGGTGCCCACCACAACCTGGACGCCGCGGCGCAGCGCGGAGAGCTGCGGGCCGTACGGCGAGCCGCCGTAGATCGGCAGGATGTCGAGGTCGTCGATGTACTTGGAGTATGAGCCGAAGGCCTCGGCCACCTGGAGGGCGAGCTCGCGGGTCGGGGCGAGGACCAGGACCTGCGGGGTCTTGGGCTTGCCGTTGACGTCGTTGAGCTCGGCGATTTTGGAGAGCGCGGGCACGGCAAACGCGGCGGTCTTGCCGGTGCCGGTCTGGGCCAGGCCCACGACATCGCGGCCGTCGAGCAGCAGCGGGATGGTCTCGGCCTGGATCGGCGAGGGGCGCTCGTAGCCGAGGTCGTTGACTGCGGCGAGGACGCGGGCATCGATGCCCAGGTCGGCGAAGGTCGGGCCGGTGGCCTCTTCGACCTCGACGGTGGTCTCTTCCACGGTTTCGGGGGTGGTGTCTTCGATGGACACGGTGGTGCTCCTGTGGGGACGTGAGGAGAGCACGGACGGTCCTCGTGGGGGACCTCCGGGCAACGGACGGCTCGTGACCGGCCCTGTCCCTCCACGACTCATCGCGCATCATTCGCGCGGCACACCAAACACCCACCGACGGTGGGACACGAGGGGAAAGCCGGATATCGGCTCCCCCAGTCTAGCGGGGATCCGGAGCGGTTGCCTCACGAGGTGAGGCATCTCTCCCCGAACCCCCGGGATGCACGACGGCGCCCGCCTCACCTTGGCAGGTGAGGCGGGCGCCGCGGGACCCTCCTGCGGAGGGATTGGTGCTAGATGTACAGGCCGCTCGACTGGCCGCCGACGACCCAGGTCTTGACGGGCACATTGATGCGCCAGAGGCGCGAGCTCGGCGAGTAGTGCGTGTACACGGCCTTGCCGCCGGAGAAGCGCAGCGTCTTGACCGAGCGCCAGGTGCTGCCGCTCTTGTACTGCAGCGTGGCGCCGGTCGGGTTGTAGGCAACCCACTTCTGGTACTTGTCACTGAAGTAGGTGGGCTTCACCGTGAAGGTCACGTTGTTACCGCGGCGCTGGGCCGAGATGGGGCCCTTGAGGGCGGCCTTCACGGCGAAGGTCTTGGACGTCACCTTCCACGTGGTGCGGACCCACTTGCGCTGGTTATTGGCGTCCCAGTACTCCACATTGGCCGAGACCCAGCCCAGGTGCCACGGGTAGCCGTAGCGCTGGTTCGACTTGGACGGGCAGATGGTCGCCTTGCCCAGGCCGGTGTTCTTGGTGGTCACCTTCGCGACGGCGGTGTTGCCGCGCGCGACGTCCGTGGTGAGCGTGTAGTTGCCGGTCGCGCGGTCGCCGAACTTGATGGCCACGTAGAACTCGAGCGTCTTGCAGCCGGCGCCCGAGAAGACGAGGGCACGGTCACTCAGATTGTCCAGCTGCGTGCTGATGGACTTCACGGTGAGCTGGGTGGCCGGGTTGATCGCGGCCGGGGCGGTCAGCGCCGCCGGGGCCACCGAAGCGGCGTGGGCCGGGGCGGCCAAGGCCCCGCCACCCGCCAGCAGGCCAACAGCCAGGGCCGTCGCGCCGGCTCCTCGCACAAAAGTCTTGAACATGTTTCCCCCTCAGGAGTCGAGTGACCCCCACCCGACCGTAAAAGATATGACAACGTTCTGACGCCGTCATAGAACGATGTTAGGAGATGCGCGTGGCATTTGTCACGTCCCCGGATATATGTTGCGCGAGGCCCCTCGCTACGCTGGGGCCATGCCCGCCGCACCCCGTCCCCGCTCGCTCACCGTCGCCGTCTGGTGGTGGGGCGCAGCCGCCGCCGTCGTGGCCGTCGCCGCTGCCGCCGCCTGGCTCGGTGCCGAGGAACTTGCGGGGCTTCCCGGCCCCCTCGCGATGGGCCTCGCAGCGGTCCTCTCGGCGCTCGCACTCGTGCTCGGCTGGGGCACCCTCCGCCTGGGACTTGGACACCTCGCCGGCCGCCTGACGCTCAGCACGCTCGGATTCATCGCCGGCCTCCCAGCCCTCTTCAAGGGCGGGAGGCTGCTTGCCGTCGGCGCGGTGCTCCTCATCGGCGTCGTCCTGCTCTACCTGCCGGACACGCGCGCCTACTTCAAGGAGCAGGTCCGCGCCCGCAGGGAGGCCGAGCGCGCCAAGCGCGCAGCCCTCAAGCCGCGCCGCTAACCCTCCGCGCTCGGGGCTCAGCGCCCCGGCTCGTCGTCGGCGATCTCCCCCTCGCTGCGCCCGAGCGGGTCGGAGCTCTCCCCGGCGAGCGGCGCCACGGCGCCCCACGGCACCTCCTGGCCGAGCGGGAGCCGCTCGTAAGAGCCCGAGTAGTACACGTCCTCGTCGCGCCCGGCGCGCCGCACGCGCGCGTCCATGGCGCGGATCGCCGCGGCGAAGGGCGCCGCGCGTTCCCCGGCCGCTCGCTCCAGCAGCTCGCGCTCGCGCAGGTACGCGGGCAAGGCCGCCAGCGCGGGATCCGGCGGCGCGGCCGGCCCTCCCGTGCGGCCGCTCACGTCCTGGACGGTGATCCCGGACTGTCGCCCCACCGCCTCGCTCATGGCGCCGAGCGCAAGCCAGGCCAGGCGCCAGGCCTCCTCGGCGAGCGCCTTGAGTTCCTCCGCCGCCCGGAGCGCCGGCGCATCCCCGCGCTCCACCGCCTCGAGGTCGAGCCGCAGGCTCGCCTCCTCCCAAGCGGTGTGTGCCACGAGCCACTCCTCCCCCGCGGCGGCGGCCGCGGGCGGAATCTCCACGCTCGCGGGCAGCCGATCGACGCGGTCCCCGGCACCGCGCAGCCCCCAGGGCCCTCCGCGGGTGCCGTGGGCGTGGAGCACCAGGGTGGGACCGGCCGCCGGGGCCCAGCCGTCGTGCTTGTACGGCCCGCCCGGCTCCCAGTCTCCGCCCAGCGCGAGCGCGCCGCCGTGCCATTGCTGGCCCGGGTCAAGCACCCACAGCCGCGGGCACTCCAGGGCCGTCCGCTCCACGAGTCCTAGGGCCTCGGCCTCCAAGGCCTCGCCCGCGGCGGCGTGCGCCGCCGCACCGCCCGGCCAAGGACGCGTCTCGTCCCAGCCGGCCGTGGCCCACGCCTCCCAGCGGGCGTTCCACTCCCTGCCCGCCGCGATGAGCCCCTCGCTCGCGCCGAGCGCGCGCAGCTCGTGGGCCTCCACAGGGTCCGGGTCGTTGTCCGGCCAGTTGTAGAGGCCCCACCACGGCAGCTGGTCCCCGTACTCGCCGAAGAAGCGCACGGCGTCGTGGCGCACCGACACCGCCTCGCAGCCGGGCCAGTGCCAGTTCCCTGCGTCGTCCATGACCGTGAGTCCCGATTCGTCGGCGGCCCTCTGCGCCACGCGCGCACCGGCCTGCCTGTCGCGGAAGCCCGTGCTCTCGCGCAGCTCGAGCGACCACGCGACCGCCTCGGCCAGCGTCTTCTCGCCGAGCACCGCGCGGGCATCGGCCACGCCCTCCCGAGACGGTGCCGTCCACGGCCAGTCCTCGGCCACGAGCTGCAGGTAACCCTCCCCGGGCCCGGCCGCCGCGCCGTCGTCCCCCGTACCCGGCCCCGCGCCGTCGTGCTCCGTGTTCACGCGGCACAGCGTACAAACGCGAACGGCGCCCAGGCCAGAGCCCGGGCGCCGCCCTCGAGATGTATCTCAGAGCTGGGCGAAGGCCTGCTCCAGATCGGCCAGCAGGTCCTCGACGTCCTCGATGCCCACCGAGAGGCGCAGGAGGTCAACCGGAACGGCCAGCTCGGTGCCCTTGACCGAGGCGTGGGTCATCTCGGAGGGGTAGTTCATGAGCGACTCGATGCCGCCGAGGGACTCGGCGAGCGTGAAGAGGCGCGTGGACTCGGCGACCTTGCGGGCCGCCTCCTCGCCACCCTTCAGCCGCACCGAGACCATGCCGCCGAAACGCTTCATCTGGCGCGCTGCGACCTCGTGGCCCGGGTGATCGGGAAGGCCCGGGTAGAGGACGTGGGAGACCTCCGGGCGCCCGAGCAGCCACTGGGCCACGGCCTCGGCGTTGTCGCAATGGCGATCCATGCGCACGCCGAGCGTCTTGGCGCCGCGCGTCGTCAGATAGGCGTCGAACGGCGAGGACTGATTGCCGGCGGCGAACTGGATGAAGCGCACCTTGTCGGCGATCTCCTCGTCGTTCGTGATGACGGCGCCGCCCACCACATCGGAGTGCCCGCCGAGGTACTTGGTCGTGGAGTGGACCACCACGTCGGCGCCCAGGGCGAGAGGCTGCTGCAGGTAGGGCGAGGCGAAGGTGTTGTCCACGACGGCGATGGCACCGTGCTCGTGGGCCAGCGTCACGAGCGCCTCGATGTCGGCGATCTTCATCATGGGATTGGACGGGGTCTCGACCCACAGCATGCGGGCGCCGGTCTCGGCGAGCGCCGAGCGCACGGCGTCCAGATCGGTCAGGTCAACCGGCGTGTGGCCGATGCCCGCCGCACCGTGGATGCGCGAGATGAGGCGGAACGTGCCGCCGTAAACGTCGTTGCCCATCACCACGTGGTCGCCGGCCGAGAGCAGGCCGCGCAGGATCGCGTCCTCGGCGCCCAGCCCGGAGGCGTAGGAGATGCCGAAGCGCCCGCCCTCGAGCGCGGCGAGCTGCTCCTGCAGGGCGTCGCGCGTGGGATTGGTGCCGCGCGAGTAGTCGTAGCCGCCGCGCAGCTCGCCGATCTTGTGCGGGTGGTACGTCGTGGAGAGGTAGAGCGGCGGGATGACGGCTCCCGTGAGCTCCTCCGGCGCCGAGCCGGCGTGCACGGCGCGGGTGGAGAAGCCGGGGGTGTTCTGGGCGGTCATGAGCGGTCCTTGTCTTGCGTTTCTTGCGGTTCTAGAGGTGCTAAAGCGAGGTGATCAGCGCGCGGCGGCGCCGCGGCGGGCCAGGTCGGTGGCCGTGGCGACGTCAACGAGCTCGCCATCCAGCAGGATGGCGACGGCCGCGGCGGAGGCGCAGGCGCCAAAGAGCGCGACGGCGTCCTGCCGCGCTCCCAGCGTGGGCAGCGGCTCCTCGAGCACGCGGGAGAGCGCCGTCTCCCCCGTGACGAGCCCGGCGGCGAGCGCCTGGGCCAGCCCCGCCACGGAAACGGAGCCGCGCACCTCGCCCTCACGCGCCGGCCACGGGGCGCCGGCGGCGATGACGGGCAGGGCCGGCGCGCCGGAGTCCTGCAGAGCGGCGAGCGCGGCGGCGACCGTCAGGTCCTCACCCAGGGCGCGCCGCGCCCCCTGCGGCCCGTGCGCGGAGGCGAGGGCGCCGCTCACGGTCCCCGCGGCGTCGGGTGCCTGGCCCGGCTCGAGCGCGAAGCCGTGTTCGCGCATCCACGACTCGTCGAAGATCTTGCCGAGGTAGCCGCGGCCGGAATCCGGAAGGATCACCACGACCACGGCGTCGGCGGGCAGCGTGCGCGCCACGCGCAGCGCGGCGACGACGGCCATGCCGGAGGAGCCGCCCACGAGCAGGCCCTCCTCGCGGGCCAGGCGGCGCGTCATCTCGAAGGACTCGGCGTCGGTGACGGGCTCGACGAGGTCGCGGACGGCCGGGCCGTAGCTGCCCGCCCACATGTCCTCGCCGACGCCCTCGGTGAAGTAGGGGCGGCCCGTGCCGCCGGAGTAGACGGAGCCGGCGGGAGCGGCGGCGACCACCGTGACGGGGCCGGAGGCGCGCTCGGCCGAGACGGCCTTGAGGTAGCGACCGGTGCCGGTGATGGTGCCGCCCGTGCCAGCGCCGATCACCACATGGGTGACGAGGCCGTCGGTGTCGGCCCAGATCTCCGGGCCGGTGCTCGACGCTTGTGACTAGGGGGCGGCCGGGTTCGAGATTTGGGATGGCGTGTGGGCGCCGGGGGTGCGGGCCACGATCGCGTCGGAGACGCCGTAGTAGGACTCCGGGGAATCCGGGGCCACGGCGGTGGGGGTCACGACGACCTCGGCGCCGTACGCGCGCAGCACCGCGCGCTTCTCCTCGCCCACCTTGTCCGGCGTGCCAACCCCGGTGCGGTAGCCCGTGCGCGCGCCGACGAGGG
>JALAHE010000154.1 GCA_022712075.1 Galactobacter sp. | reverse complement strand
GTCCGAGGCGGAGGGGCTCTGGCCTGTGCCTGAGGTTGGCGCGGGGCCCGAAGAGGGGCCGTCCGTGGAGGGCCCCGAGGCCGTGCACCCGGCGAGTGACCCCACGGCCAGCGCGGCGGCGAGGCACAGCGAGGTCAGCATGGTGCGGGGATGACGTGGACGCATGACTGCGCGGCTCCTTGGCATCGACTGGGCTCCCTGGCCCCTGACCCTGGCCACCGTAGTCCCGAGCGGCGTCGCTTTGAACCGCTGGCGCGGGGACGTTGTGACACCGTGATGAGAGGCGCCGCCGGCGCCGGGCGGAGGCGCAAAAGAGGCCCGACGTCGCCCGCTCACGGTGAGCGGGCGACGTCGGGCCAGGTGGGCGGTGCCGGCCGGCCTTAAGCAGGCACCCGGCGGATGAGCGCCCAGGAGACGAGGAAGCCGATCCCGGCCACGAGGGCTGTGATGATGGCGACATTGCCGGCGAAGCGGTCGACGGGGAACCAGGCCTGCAGGGTGGGCCACCAGTCGAGCTTCACGCTCAGGAAGAAGAGGACGATGAGCGCGGCGACCGTTCCCGTAATCGCCAGGGTGAGCCCCGTGGGGCCGAAGCGCTTGTAGACGGTGCCGAAGGCGAAGCCCACCGAGAGCGCCATCATGGCCATCAGTGCGTAGAGCAGGAGGTACCAGGCGCTGCCGGCCTCGGGGATCGTGACACCGCCCTCGAGCTTCAGGGGGAAGGCGAACATGGTGCCGTTCATCCACCAGCCTCCCGTGGCGCGCTCGATGATCCCGAGCAGCCAGAGCAGGGTGCCGAACAGGATCGAAAAGACGCTGAAGTTCAGCATGGCGCCGAGCCAGAAGTCGCGGCGGCTGATGGAGAGGGCCTGGGTGAAGGGGAAGGTGAGGGCCACGGTCTGCGCGCCGACCACGAGGAGGTACCAGAAGGGCGCCTGGACGGAGCCGGAGAACAGCTGGGCCTCGGCCCCGGCGGCCTTGACCGCCCACCACACCGCGAGGGTGAGGACCGTGGCGCCGCCGAGCACCAGGAGCGGGACCCACACGAAGGTGTTGCGGTTGGTGGCCTGCACGCGGGCAGAAACGAGGATGGGTGACGACATCATGACAGCCTCCTGTCAGAGTTCTGCGCGCTCGCCGGCGCGGGTCAGGAAAACGATGGTCTGCTGCAGGGAGGCGGGCTCCACGCCGATCCCTTGGGCCTCGGCCGCGGCCAGGGCGGCTCCCTCGAAGCGGCCGCGCACGGTCAGCTGCGTGACGGGCCCCAGGTCCTTGCGGGCTAGGACGGGCAGGGGGCCGGCAGTCTCGAGGACGGCGGCCGTGGCGCCATGCAGCGTCGTGACGCCGCCGCGGACCTCGTCGGCCGGAGCGTCCAACACCAGCTCGCCGTCCTCCAGGAGCAGCACGTGTTCAAGGACGTCGGCGACCTCGTCGATGAGGTGGCTCGAGAGCACGATGGTGCGGGGGTGCTCGGCGAAGTCCTCGAGGAGGCGGTCGTAGAAGACCTGCCGCGCCACGGCGTCGAGGCCGAGGTAGGGCTCGTCGAAGAAGGTGAGCTCGGCCCGCGAGGCGAGGCCGATCACGATGCCCACGGCGGAAAGCTGGCCGCGCGAGAGCTTCTTGATGCGCCGATCGGTGGGCAGTCGCAGCTCCTGGGTGAGGCGCCGGGCGAAGTCCGCGTCCCAATTCGGGAAGGCGAGCGAGGCCGAGTGCAGCGCGTGGCGCACCTCGAAGTCGTCCGGGTACTTCTGCGATTCCTTGACGAAGCAGATCTTCGAGAGGGTGGGGCGGTGCTCGTACGCGGTGTGGCCGAATACGAGCGCCTCGCCGGAGCTGGGGAAGGCTTGTGCCGTCGCGAGCGACATGAGGGTCGACTTGCCTGCGCCGTTGCGGCCGAGCAGACCGTAGATGCGCTCGGGTTCGAGCGTGGTGCTCACGTTGTTCAGGGCCGCCACGGCGCCTCCGCGCTTGCGGTAGCGCTTGCTCAGGGAGCGCAGCTCGAGGGCCGGTGCGATGGTGCTCATGCTTCCTCCTGGGTGCTCAGGAGCATCTGCGCGAGCTGTTCGCGCGTGATGCCCAGGCGTGTGGCCTCGGCCAGCACGGGGGTGAGATAGGTGGCCGCGAAGTCCTCGCGGCGGCGGCTGCGCAGGCTCTCCTGCGCTCCGGCGGAGACGAACATGCCGATTCCTCGCTGCTTGTGCAGGATGCCGGCGTCCACCAGGAGGTTGAGTCCCTTGGCGGCGGTGGCCGGGTTGATCCGGTGGAACGACGCGAGCTCGTTGCTGGAGGGGGCGCGGGCGCCCTCGGGCAGGGTGCCGTCCAGCACCTGCTCCTCCACTTGTTCGGCGATCTGGAAGAAGATCGGCCGCGACTCGTCGAACATGTCCCGGTTCCTAGCTTCGGTGGTTCATTACTCGACTAATGAACCACCGAAGTGGAGTGGCTGTCAAGGGTGGCGAGGCGCTCGCCCGGGCCTGGCCGCGCCGTCGTGCGTTCCGGGATCAAGAAATCGACGGGAGATCGCCTCTCAGGCGATCTCCCGTCGATTTCTTGATTTTTTGTGCTGTGGTGCCCGACGGCGCCGGGTTGCGTGGGTGCCCGACGGCGCGGGCCGGGCGGGGCGCGTCAGGCGCGCCCTGGTGCCGCCCCCAGCACGCGATCGAGGTACGCGTTGGCGAACACGCCGCGCGGATCCACGCTGTCGCGCACGGCGAGGAAGTCGTCGAAGCGCGGGTAGACGGTGCGCAGCTCCTCGGCCGTGCGGGTGTGCAGCTTGCCCCAGTGCGGGCGGCCGCCAGCGGCCTTCAGGATGGGTTCAACGGCGGCGAAGTACGGCGCGTAGTCCTCCTTCACGAAGCGGTGCAGCGCGATGTAGGCGCTCTCACGCCCGGAGGCGGTGCCGAGCCAGGTGTCGTCGGCCGCGGCCGAGCGGATCTCCAGGGGGAAGGTGATGCCGTCCTTGTAACCGTTCACCGTGGCCATGACCTCGGCGAAGACGGCCTCGAAGTCGGCGAGGGGCACGGCGTACTCCATCTCGCGGAAGCGCGTGCGCCGCGGGGAGACGAAGATCCGGTCGGAGCGGTCGGCGTAGACGCGGCTGGCCATCGCCTTCGTGGCGAAGCGGTTGAGCGAGGGCACGGCACTGGGGAGGACCCGGCCCAGCTCGCACAGGGCGCGGTGGCCGCCGTTGCTGAGCAGTTCATCGTCGAGCAGGAGCTGGCGGCGCGTGAGCGGCGTGCGCTCGGCGTCGCCCGGCAGGCGCGTGTTGACCTTGGCAGCGACCTGGTTCGCGTGCTGGAACCAGTAGAACTCCACGTGGTCCTCGCTGCGGCACAGGTCAACGAAGTTCGGGACCATCTCGGAGAGGTCAACGGGGTGCTCGTCGGCGCGCACCACAAAGGAGGGGACGCAGGCGAGCGTGACCTCGAGGATCACGCCGATGGCGCCGAGGCCCACCCGTGCGGCCTGGAAGAGCTCGGGGTTCTCCTGCGGCGTGGCCGTGACGATGCTGCCGTCGGCCAGGGCCAGGCGGAAGCCACGGGCGATCCCGGAATAGCCGGTGAAGGCCAGGCCCGTGCCGTGCGTGCCGGTGGAGAGGGCGCCGGCGATGGACTGGCGGTCCACGTCCCCCATGTTGGGCAGGGCCAGGCCGTAGCGCTCCAGGGCGTCGGCGATGCTCCACACGCGCGTGCCGCCGCGCATGCTGACGAGGCCCGTGACGGGGTCGACGGCCGTGAGGCCTTGGAGCCGGTCGAGGCTCACGAGCGTGCCGTCGGTCGCGGCGATGTCGGTGAAGGAGTGGCTGCCTCCCACGACCTTGACGCGCCGCCCCTCGCGGTGGGCGGCGGCGAGGAGCGAGCACAGCTCCTCCTCGCTCGCTGGAAGGACCACGGCCTGCGGGGTCGAGCTCGCGCTGCGTCCCCAGTTGCTCCAGCGCCCGCGGCGATCCACGAGGGGTGTGCTCACAGGAAGGCCTTCCCTTCTCCTCGGTAGGTGGGCTCCGTGCCGACCACGGTTCCGCCCTTGATCAGGACCACCTCGTTGATGCGCTCGCACAGCTCGCCGGCCTTGGCGTGCCTGAACCACGCGACGTCGCCCACCCGCAGCTCCGCCGCGCCCTTGCCTACGAGGGGGGTCTGGACCTCGCCGGCGCCCTCGGTGCCGCGGAAGCGTACGTCGGTGGGCCACGCGACGGTTGGCAGTCGGTCCTGGCCTGGCGCGCCGGAGGCGACCCAGCCGCCGCCGAGCACCGTGGCGGTGTCGGCCGCCGGGCGCCGCACCACGTCGAGGCCGAAGTGCAGCGCGTGCTTCGGGTGGAACTGCGTGTAGTGGTCAAAGAGGCCGGGGCCGTAGACGCCGGAGCCGGCCGCGATCTCCGTCACGGCGTCTTCCTCGCGCGTGGATTCGATGGAGCCAGTGCCGCCGCCGTTGACGAACTCGAGCTCGGCCACAAGGCGCACGGCGGCGACGGCCTCGGCGCGGCGCTCGGCCAGCTCGCGGGCGGAGGCGGCCTGCATGGCGCGCACGGCGGCCGCGCGGACGGACCGGCCGGCGTTGCCGACGCCGGCGATCTGGCCCTCGTAGGCCATGATCCCCACGAGCTTGAAGCCGGGCCGGCGCACCACGGCGCTCGCGAGGCGGGCGAGCTCGCCGGCCGAATGCTGCGGCGAACGGGCGGCGCCGACCATGATGCCAGCGGCGGGGCGGTAAGAGGCGTCGAGCTCCAGGGCCACGCGCAGCGGCTCGTGCCCCGGGACGGAGGCGTCGATGAAGTTGAGCTGCTCCACGGAGTCGATCATGAGCGTGACGGCGGCGCGCGCCTGCTCGCTCGCGGCAAGCTCGCGCAGCCCCTCGGCGTCTGCCGTGGGGTAGCCGATGACCAGATCGCTGTGGCCGTGCTCCGCGAGCCAGAGCGCCTCCGCGAGCGTGAAGCAGAGCAGGCCCTCGAAGCCGGGGTGCTCCAGCACGTGGTCAAGCACGGGGCGCACGCGCAGCGACTTGGAGGCCAAGCGCAGCGGCTTGCCCTGGGCTCGGCGCGCGAGGTCCGCGACGTTGGCGTCCACCGCGTCCAGGTCGAGGACGGCAACGGGCCGGCGATGCAGGCCCGCGGCCTCCAATGCGTCGAGGTAGCCGGCGAACGGCGGGGGGAGTGTTCGTGGCACGGTCGGGCCTCCTGCTCGGTGGACGTCTGCCGGGAGCCTACCGGGGGGTAAGGGGGCGCGGACAGGGTGCGACGGATGATTGCGCGGCGGCGATCACCGGACAGAATGGTGGGCATGGAGCCAGAGAACAGCCCGGAACTGAGCGTCGAGAGCGATTACGTCGAGGTGGCAGCCGAGGTGTTCTCCATGCTCGCCGACGCCACGCGCGTTCGACTCATCCTGGCCCTGCGCGAGGGGGAGGTGCCCGTTGGCGTCCTGGCCGAGCGGGTGAACAAGTCAAACGCCGCGGTCTCCCAGCACCTCGCGAAGCTGCGCCTGGCCCACCTCGTCGCCACGCGGCAGGAGGGAAACCGCGTGTACTACCGGCTCGCCAACCCGCACGCGGCGCGGCTTGTGGTCGATGCCCTGCATCAGGCCGCGCACGCGACAGACGCCGTGCCGCTCGGCCACGAGGAGCCGCGGGAGGCCTGAGCCCGACGGCGCTCGGTCGCTCGGCCCGGTCAGCCGGCGGCCGCCGGGCCTGGGCGCCCGCCCGCCGAGAGCCGCCCACCCTGGGTGCCCACACGCCGTCGGGCATTGTGGGTCGCCGCCCGGCCCACTACTATTTGCGTAAATACGCAAATAGTTGAGGTGGCACTCGGCCGCCGCCCGCCGCCAGGCGGGTCAAGCAGGAAGGGGCCTAGGTGTGGGGCACGATCACGATCACGCGCACGCGACCGCCGGCCTGAATCGGCGCCGCTTGCTCATCGCCTTCGCGCTGACCGCCGGCGTGCTGGTGCTCGAGGTGATCGGCGCGATCGTCACGGGATCGCTCGCGCTGCTCGTCGATGCGGCGCACATGCTGACCGACGTGCTGGGGCTGGGCCTGGCGCTCACGGCCGGTCACCTCGTCCGCCGACCGGCGACGGGCCGCTACACGTGGGGCTTCGAACGTGCCGAGATCATGTCGGCCGTGACGCAGGCGGCGATCCTGCTCGGCGTCGGCGTCTTCGCGCTCATCGAGGGCATTCGGCGGCTCGGCGAGCCGGCGGAGATCCCGGGTGGCGCGCTCCTCTTCTTTGGTGTGGGCGGGCGTGTTGCGAACCTCGCGTCGATGCTGGTGCTGCGCGGCGGCCAGCACGACAACCTCAACATGAAGGCGGCCTTCCTTGAGGTCCTGAACGACGCGCTGGGTTCAGTGGCCGTCATCGCCTCCGCCGTGGTGCTGCTGACGCTCGGCTGGCCGTGGGTGGACACGGTGGCGGGCCTCATCATCGCCGCGCTCATCCTGCCGCGTTCGATCCGGATCCTGCGCCAGGCCGTTCGCGTGCTCATGGAGGCGGCGCCGACCACGAAGCGCGGACGCAGCGCCAACACTTCCAGGCCCAGGTCGCGAGCGCTGAGCACCAGTTGCTCGGCCTGGTACTTGGTC
>JALAHE010000153.1 GCA_022712075.1 Galactobacter sp. | reverse complement strand
GCGGCGGCCCCGCTGGCGCGTGCGGGGCCGCCGCCGTCAGACGGTCAGGGGGCGACCGTCTGCTTGCCCTTCAGGCTCAAGTCGAAGGACGCGTCCTTCTCCAAGATCGAGTAGGGCAAGATCTGCACCGCAAGGGTGTTGGTTCCCTGCTTCAGCTGGCTCTTGTCCAGCTTGATGACGGTGGGGTTCGCGGCCGCGTTGGCCGTGGTCACCGACTTCGTCGCCGTCGAGAACGAGCTGAACGAGTTCGAGTTGTAGTTCGTCTGGTTGATCTTGGTGCCGTTCAGCCAGATCACGATGCCGTCGTCCGCGCGCGTGGAGATCGTCAGCTCGGAGAGCGAGCTCGGATCAGCCACCGTGAACTCCTTCTTGACCTTGAAGGCGCTCGCGTAGAAGGAACCGAGGCGCGTGTTGAGCGCCCCCTGGCCGTAGCCGATCGGCGCCTTGCCGGTGGAGTTGCTCAGGTACGCTCCCGGATTCGCCCAGGTGGTCGAGCTCGTCACGCCGTAGCCGTAGTTCCAGGTCGAGGCGCCGTCGATGAGCGTCACGTCCTTGATGACGGGTTCGGGGGCGCAACCGGGTGCCTGCGGGTTGGCAACACAGGGATCGACCTGGCACTCCGGCAGATTCGGGTTCGCGACACACGGATCCACCTGGCACTCCGGCAGATTCGGGTTGGCAACACACGGATCCACCGGGGTGTTGTCCTCGGTGATCGTCAGCAGCGGCGTCGAGGCCGAGAGATTGCCTGCCGCGTCGGCGGCGCGCACGAAGTAGCGCGCCGCCTGGGTGGCCGGCACCGTGGCGGTCCCGGTGCCGACGGGCACCGTGGCCACCACGCGATCGTTGCGAATCACCTGGTAGGTCTTGGCCCCGGCCGCGCCGGTCCACGTCACGGTGTCCGTGCCGTCCTTGCGCACGACCTTGCCGTTCGTGGGCGAGGCGGGCGGCTCGACGTCGCGCGGGGCGTAGGTGGCAAAGCCGCCGGAGAACTGCATGGCGCCGCTCGGCTTGGCCGAACGCGTCAGGTCGCCGCCGACCCAGAGATTGCCGAGCGAGTCGGTCGTCATGGCCCAGACGCCCTGCGTGAGCGTGCCCTTGTACTTGGGCTGGAAGTCCTGGACCATCAGCGCGGTCTTGGTGTCCCACGCGCCGACCATGTCGATGTGGTTCGTCTCGTACGCCGCGTTCTGCGGGTTGGAGTACATGCGCGCACCGGAGTAGTTGAACTTATCGCAGTGGCAGGAGGCGTAGACGGTGTCGCCGGCGAGCTGCACGTCCTGGAAGTCGCCGCCGGGCAGCGTCACATTGGAGGACTGCTCGGTCAGCGTGGCTGCGTCGTAGGAGCGGAAGATGTGCTCGATCGCGCCGATCCACACCACGCCGTCCTTCTCGACGGCGTCCCATGCCCACAGGTAGCCGCGATCCGGCCACGAGGGCTCCCAGACCCAGTTCGCCACCTGCGCGCCGGCGCCGGCGTCGATGCGGGCGAGGGCCTTGGCGGTGCCCTGGCCCGAACGCAGATCCTGGCCGAAGTAGCCGGCAGCGAACACGTAGTTGGAGTCCTTGGCCTGCGTCAGCGAGTACACGGCGCCGTTGAACTGCGGAGTCCAGTTGCGATCCGGCAGGCCCGTCGTCGCGCTGACGCGGGCGGCGTTGCGCGAGTACACCTTGGGGCCGCTCGTGCCCTGGAAGTGCGTGAAGGTGCCGCCGAGGTAGAGCCAATCGCCCTGGACCGAGGCGGAGCGCACCATGACCGGCTTGCTTCCAGCGTTGTTCTCGATCGTCAGCTTCCAGTCGGCGTTGACCTGGCCGGTCTTGGAATCGAGCACCACGAAGCCCGGTGCCGAGACGCCGTTGACCGTGTTGAACTCGCCGCCAACGGCGAGGCGATCGCCCGGCAGCGCGGCCAGCGTCTTGATCTGGCCGTTGAAGGTCGGGCGGATGGTGCTGATCCATTCGCGCGTGTTCACGTCGAAGGCGGCGAGGTAGGGCTGCTGCGTCTGATCGGCACCGTTGGCGTCGCGCTGCACGTAGCGGAAGTTGCCTCCCACGAACATGTAGCCGGCGGACTCCGCGAAGGCCTGGGCCTCCGTGTAGTTCTCGTTGTTGCCGCCGCCCATGCGGGTGGTGACGCCCCAGACGGTGTTCAGCGAACCCGATTGGTGGCCCGTGGCCTGCGTCTTCACGGCCGTGCCTGCATCGGCGACGGCCGCGAACTTCTCGGTGGCGGCGGTCAGCTGCGGGCGCACGTAGAACTGCGTCATTGGCGTCGCGCGGGTGGAACCCGTGGAGTAGATAAAGGAGCTATCGGCCGTGGAACCGCCGGTGTTCTTGTTGTAGGCAAAGCCCCACGTGTAGCTGGCGCCGGACTGCTCGGAGGTCGTCACGGTGCCGTCGGTGCTGGAGAACCACGGGGTGGATCCGAACGAGGCGGCGCTGCCGGAGCTCACGGACGAGGAATCGACCCTGACGCCGGAGACGGAGCTGTTGGAGCCGAAGACGCCCCAGCTGAAGCGCTTGGCCCGGTCGACCTTGAAGAAGAGCGATTGCCACGAGCTGCCCGACTGGTTGTTGGAGCGGCGCAGGCGGTAGCCATCGCTCAGGTCCTGCGGCGCGGTGCCGCCCAGCAGCGCCGTGACCGTGTTGCCGGAGAGCTGCTTGGGATCGAAGCCGGCCGCCGTGTCGATGTTGCTGCGGACCTCTTCGTTGCTGCCCTGGCCGTTGAAGTCGGTGGTCCAGCCCTGGCGGCCGCGGCCGATGAGGACCCATCCTCCGCCGTCGGTCTGCTGATCGCAGTAGAACTGCTCGGGGGCGTCCATGAGGTCGGTCTGCAGCCAGTAGGTGCCGTTCGTCGCCGACGGCTTGACCTGCTTGACCTCAAAACACGACGCCGCGGCGTTGGCAACGCTTGAGCCGTCACGAACGACAGCGCTCACGTCGGGCAGGGCGGCGGGAGCCGCCGGTGACGGCGCCGCGGTCGCGGCGACCGGGGTGACGAGCGAGGCGAGCACAAGGCCGGGGGCGGACAGCGCGAGCAGCGCCGCCGCACGCCCCTTCCGTCCCCGTTGGCGAGTGGTTGCTTGCATGGCAGTGGCCTTTCTTGGTGCCCGGAGCGGGCGGGGTGGGTGGTGTGTGAAGGGTGTGATGGAAGTCGTGGCCGAGCGCGTTCAGCACTCGGGGTGTTCGGCGGCGACCTGATGCGAGGTGATCACGTAGCGCCCGCCCTTGTTGGTCATGTCGTAGATCTGGAGCCGGGCCCGGGTGCCCGCCGGCGTTGCGGCCTGCATGACCTTGCCGCTCGCGTCCTTCATCTCGACGCTGCTGTAGG
>JALAHE010000152.1 GCA_022712075.1 Galactobacter sp. | reverse complement strand
GGGCCCGGCACCGAACGGGGCCGGGCCCGCCGTCGTCTCCACGCGCCGTCGTGCAGTTGTGCCCACGCAGCGCAAGGCGGCGGAAATTGGGCGGTGGGCTGGCGGGCCGTGGCATGCCCCGGGTGTGAGCTGGATCGCAGACTATCCAGGTCCGCAAAACCCCCCCTTGCACTCGGGAGTCCCATGTCCTCCAACACCAGCCGCGGCGCCTACACGGCGCCCCCGCGCGGCGGTCACTACCAAAACGTCCTGCTCGCGGTGCTCTTCGCGACCTTCGGATTCGTCTTCTTCGACCGCATGGCGCTGAACTACCTGGCGCCGTACTTCATGGACGAGCTCGGCCTCGACAACACGGCGATCGGCCTGCTCGGTGGCCTGCCCTCGCTCACCTGGGCCATCTCCGGCCTGCTGCTCGGCCTCATCTCCGACCGCATCGACCGCCGCAAGCCGCTCATCATCGCGTGCATCATCGGCTTCTCGATCTTCTCCGCGCTCTCCGGCCTGGTGGGCGGCCTGGCCAGCCTGCTCCTGCTGCGCGCCATCATGGGCATGGCCGAGGGTGGCGTACTGCCGCTCTCGCAGACGCTGCTCATGTACTCCTCCACGCCCAAGCGCCGCGGCCTGAACATGGGCCTGCTGCAGGGCTCGGCCGCCGGCCTGCTCGGCGGCGTGGTGGGTCCCATCGTCACGGTGGCCATGGCCAACGCGTGGGGCTGGCGCTCGGCGTTCTACATCACGATCGTCCCCGGCATCCTGCTGACGCTCCTGGTGCTCTTCTTCGTCAAGGACCTGCGCCTCAAGGCCAAGAACGCCGCGGGTGAGCTGGACGCCGAGGCCGCCGACGCCATGGCCGGCGCCATCCCGCTCTCCGAGCGACCCACGACCTTCCGAGCCGCGCTCAAGACTCGCAACATGTGGCTGTGCATGGGCATCGCCGTGTTCTTCGTGACCTGGTTCATCACGACTCAGACGTTCAGCGCGCTGTTCCTGAGCAAGGCTAAGGGCTTTGACGCTGGCTCCTCCTCGCTGGTCCTGACCGGCATCGGCATCGGCTGGGTCGTGTGGGGCGGGCTCGTTCCGGCGCTGTCCGATCGCATCGGCCGCAAGCCGGCGATCATCATCTTCGCGGCCATCGCCGCGCTCGCGCCGCTGGCCATGATCTTCATCAACAACGCCGGCCTGCTCTTTGTGGTCATGGCGCTGACCTACACCGGCATGGGCTGCTTCACGCTCTTCATGGCAACCATCCCCGCCGAGACCGTCGCGCCGCAGATCATGGCCTCCTGCCTGGGGCTGATCATGGGCCTGGGCGAGATCCTGGGCGGCTTCGTGGCGCCGACCGTGGCGGGCATGCTGGCCGATCGCTGGGGCCTGAACTCCGTCATGATCATGTGCACGCTCGCCGCGTGCGTCGTGGTGGTGCTCGCCTTCTTCCTGCGGGAGACCGCGCCGCGCACGGCGCGCTCCGCTGGCGCCGGGTCCGGCGAGGCCGCCGCCACTCAGGAGCACGACGCCGCCCTGGCCGGCTGAGCCGGTCGGCCCGCCTTCCAGCCGTGAACGGACGCCGCCCGCCCTCCCCGATGCTCAGGGACGGCGGGCGGCGTCGTGCGTGGGCGGGCCGGCGGCTACTCGCCGGCGGCCACGTCTCGTGCCGCCGAGGGGGCGAGGCCGTACTCGCGCCGGTAGGCGCGGGAGAAGTGCGAGGGGGAGGAGAAGCCGCTGCGACCGGCGATATCGGTCAGGCTCAGATCGCGCCGGTGGACCAGCTCGTGCTGCGCCGCCGCGAGCCGCTCGAGGAGGAGCGAACGGGCGGGGCTGGTTCCCTCCGCCGCAAAGACCCGGTGCAGCTGGCGGGCCGAGAGACCCAGCCGCGCCGCCACGGCGTCGGGCGTGAGCTCGGGATCCCCGAGCTGCTCCCGCATGGCCTGCAATGCACGAAGGTAGGTGGCGTGGGGCGAGGCGGTGGCGGGGCGCAGGGTGGCCCGAACGAGGTCGCCGATGCGGGCCTCCGGCGAGTTCGGGTTGCTGGCCAGCGTCAGGAGCGAGGCGGCGAGCGTGGCGACGCGTTCGCGGCCCAGGTGGCTGGGCGCCGCGGGCGGGTCCCAGCCCCACTCGAGCCTGAGAGTCTCGAGCGGCACATCGACGATGAGCAGGCGCAGATCCGTGTCGAAGCCGAAGAGATGCGCGTCCGAGGTCGAGTACGTCATCGCCTCGCCGGCCCGCAGTGTGGAGGTGCCGTTGGGGCCGTGGAAGAAGCCGCTGCCCTCGAGGAGCACGCTGATCATGAGGGAATCGTCGCGCTGCGAGGCGAGGTGATTGCCGGAGCGGTCCACGACGTGCGGGGTGCCCTTGACCTCCGTGAGCTGCAGCCCGTCCACGCGGCGCTGGCCGGAGGTGAGGCTGAGGTCCCGATTGAAGGTGGAGCAACGCAGGCCGAACAGGGTGTGGGCGTTGACTTCTTCCCAGAAGGCGATGCGATCTTCCGGCGCAACGTCGTCGGTGCGCACCTCGCTCAGGCTGAGGCTCATCCCTCCAGGCTAGGCCACGTGAGCCGGATCACGCCATGAATGCGGCGTTGGTGCACTCCGGGGCAAGGAGTGTGCAGTCCCGTCGCTGTCGCGTTGCCCGTCGCGGCCGCACAGGGCCATGAGGCGCGCTCAGCCCTGCGGTGGGCGGGCCTCGGCGCTCGGAGCTGCCCCGGGGGCTCAGCCGTCCTGGCCTGGCTGCGCCGCGCGCGCGGCCGCGAGGCGCTCGCGCGCGCCGCTGAGCCAGGCCTCGCAGCGCTGGGCCAGGGCCTCGCCGCGCTCCCACAGGGAGAGTGATTCCTCGAGCGTGGCGCCGCCGGCCTCCAGCCGCTGCACCACCTCGATCAGCTCGGTGCGGGCCTGCTCGTAGGACAGGGACTCGACGGGGGTGGACTCGCTCATGCTTTCACATCGCTTTCGGTGCTGTGG
>JALAHE010000151.1 GCA_022712075.1 Galactobacter sp. | reverse complement strand
ATTCCCTCCCCCGGCAGCCCGCCCGAGCTGGGCTCCAGCGGCAGGGAGTCTTCCACCCCGAGCGAACGAATCAGCACGTCGGAGACGCCGCCGATGGCCGAGTCGCCATTCGTGTGCGCCGTCAGCAGGGCCACGCGACTCTCAATGAGGGTGTGCAGCACGCGCCCCTTGAAGCCGCTCGCCGCAACCGAGTTCACGCCACGCAGCATGAGCGGGTGGTGCGTGATCAGCAGATCCGCGCCGCGCTCCACGGCGTCGTTCACCACGGCCTCGACCGGGTCCACGGCAAAGACGATGTTGGAGATCTCCTGCTCGGGCCGACCCGTGACGGGCCCCACGGCGTCCCAGCTTTCCGCCAGCGCGGCGGGCCAGAGTTCTTCGACGACGTTCCACACCTGGGAGAGCGTGGGGCGGAGGCTGCGAGTCATGGCCTCACCGTACCTAGCGTCGACGCGCGCTGTCGCCCCCGCGCGCCGCACGGGGAACAAGCCGCGCGCCGCCCGCGTTGGAACCCCATGTGAGCAACGAGCAGCCTTCCCCTCAAAACGCGGACGTCCTGGTGCTGGCCGGCGGATGTTTCTGGTGCCTTGACGCCTGGTACCGCACGGTGCGCGGCGTCCTGGCCGTGGAGTCCGGCTACACGGGCGGCCACACCGAGCACCCCGACTACTACAGCGTGTGCGAGGGAACCACGGGCCACGCCGAAGCGGTGGCAGTGGTCTACGACCCCGAGCAGATCAGCGCCGAGACCATCCTCGACATGTTCTTCGTCATGCACGACCCCACCACGCTGAACCGCCAGGGCTACGACGTGGGCACCCAGTACCGCTCGGCTCTCTTCCCGCGCAGCGAGGAGCAGCTGGCCCTCATGCAGGCCGCCATCGAGCGCAACCAGGCCAACTGGGCCCAACCCATCGTCACGACCCTGGAGCCGCTGACGGCCTGGACGACCGCCGAGGCGGAGCATCAGGACTACTACGCCAAGCATCCCGAGGCCGGCTATTGCCAGGTCATCATCAACCCCAAGCTCTCCAAGGCCCGGCAATATTTCGCTTCGTGGCAGGTCCCTGCCTGAGCGCCTCGCCCGCGCCGTAGGGTAGGAGTACTGTGCCCCGCGGTCGGATTCCATGCCGGAAACGCCCGACCCCATCGTTTGGAAAGGTCACCCATGCCCCTCTACGACAACGTCACCCAGGTGGTCGGCCGCACTCCCCTCGTGCGCTTGAATCGACTCGACGAGGGCCTGCCGGGCAACGTGGCGGTCAAGCTGGAGTTCTACAACCCGGCCAACTCCGTCAAGGACCGCATCGGTGTCGCCATCGTTGACGCCGCTGAGGCCTCCGGCCAGCTGAAGCCGGGCGGCACCATCGTCGAGGGCACGTCCGGCAACACCGGCATCGCGCTGGCCATGGTCGGTGCCGCCCGCGGTTACAAGGTCATCCTGACGATGCCGGAGACCATGTCCTCCGAGCGCCGCGTCATGCTGCGCGCCTTCGGCGCCCAGATCGTTCTGACGCCGGGCGCCGACGGCATGCGCGGCGCCGTGGAGCGTGCCCAGCAGATCGTCGCCGAGACCGACAACGCCATCTGGGCCCAGCAGTTCGCCAACGCCGCCAACCCGGCCGTCCACCGCGCCACGACCGGCCCGGAGATCTGGGAGGACACCGAGGGCAAGGTCGACGTCTTCGTCGCCGGCGTCGGCACCGGCGGCACCGTGACGGGCGCCGGTGGCTTCCTCAAGGAGCAGAACCCCAACGTCCAGATCGTGGCCGTCGAGCCCGCCGACTCCCCGCTGCTCAACGGCGGCAAGGCCGGCCCGCACAAGATCCAGGGTCTCGGCGCCAACTTCATCCCGGAGGTCCTGAACCAGGACGTCTACGACGAGGTCATCGACGCCACGCTTGACGACTCCGTGCGCGTCGCCCGCGCCCTGGGCACCGAGGAGGGCATCCTCGGCGGCATCTCCGCCGGCGCCGCCGTGTGGGCCGCCCTGGAGATCGCCAAGCGCCCGGAGTCCGAAGGTAAGCTCATCGTGGCCATCGTCCCGGACTTCGGGGAGCGCTACATCTCCACGGTGCTCTACGAAGACATCCGCGGCTGATCCCTTTCACGCAAGGAGTTACGTGAGCTTCACCTCACGCCTCAAGGAGGACCTGCGGGCCGCCCGGGAACACGACCCGGCGGCCCGCAGCGGCCTCGAAATCGCGCTGGTCTATTCGGGCCTGCACGCCATCTGGGCCCATCGCGTGGCCCACAAGCTCTGGAACGCCGGCCCCCTGGGCCGTTTCCCTGCCCGCGTTGTCTCGCAGCTCGCGCGCTTCGTCACGGGCATCGAGATCCACCCCGGCGCCACGATCGGTCGGCGCTTCTTCATCGACCACGGCATGGGCGTCGTGATCGGCGAAACGGCCGAGATCGGCGACGACGTCATGCTGTACCACGGCGTCACGCTCGGCGGGCGTTCGCTCGCCAAGGTCAAGCGCCACCCCACGCTGGGAAACCGCGTCACGGTGGGCGCCGGCGCCAAGATTCTCGGCCCCATCGTCATCGGTGACGACTCGGCCGTCGGCGCCAACGCCGTGGTCGTCAAGGACGCCCCGGTCAACTCGATCATCACGGGCATCCCCGCGCGCAATCGCCCCCGCGGCGAGGCCGAGCGCAAGCCCGCCGTGGATCCGGCGGAGTACATCGACCCCGCGATGTGGATCTGAGCCGGTTCCCGGCTCCCCCACTTGCCCGACGCCGCGCTGGGACTCCCAGCGCGCCGTCGGGCAGCGATGGTCCAACGGACCGGTACGATGGATCCGGCGCTTGGCGCCGATCACGGGTCTTTAGCTCAGTTGGTAGAGCACTTCGTTTACACCGAAGTGGTCAGCGGTTCGAGCCCGCTAGGACCCACCAGACACGGCGAGGGCCGCACCGATTCCGGTGCGGCCCTCGCCGTTTGCGCCGTCCTATTCGCCGAGCCGCTCGATGGCGGCGGCGTAGTCGGCAACGGGCCTTGCGCGCTCGTGATCCGCCTCAAAGACGGCGGCGATCTCGCCGCCGGGCAGCAGGAGGAAGCTGCGTCGCGTGGCGTGGCCGCGGACGGGGTCGAAGGCGGCGTAGGCCTGCGCCACCTCGCCGTGCGGCCAAAAGTCGCTGAGCAGATCGAAGTCCACTCCAAGCCGGTCGGCGGCGTCGCGAAGGGCGTAGCGGTGATCCACCGACAGCCCGACGACGCGCACGCCTCCCAGCGCGCCCTCACGGCTCGCTTGGGCTAGAGCCGCCAATTCACCCTCGCAGACGGGCGTGAAGGCCAGAGGGAAGAAGACGAGCAGGGCCGGGGCGTCGGCCAGGGAGGCGAGGCTCACCGCCTCGCCGTACTGATTGAAGAGCTCGAAGTCGGGCGCCTGAGCGCCCACGAGCGCGGGGCTCAATTCTTCTTGCGGGAGACCAGGCGCGCGGCCTGCCACTGCTCGGACACGCCCTCGGAGGTCGTGGAGTGCAGGCCCGCCGTGGGAACCGCCTCCTGGATCTCCACCGCGCCCACGTGGCCGTCCTGTCCGCGCTTGGGGGTCAGGAGCCACACGACGCCGCCGTCGTCCAGGTCCGTCAGGGAATCGACGAGGGCATCCACCAGGTCGCCGTCACCCTCGCGCCACCACAGCAGCACGGCGTCGACCACCTCGTGTTCGTCTTCATCAAGCAGGGGTTCACCGGTCACGGCCTCGAGCTCGTCGCGCAGGTCGAAGTCGACGTCGTCGTCGTAGCCGATCTCCTGAACCAGATCGCCTTGCTTCAACCCCATGCGGGCCGCAGCTCCATGGTGCGCCGCCGTCGCATCGCTCACGGTGTACATCCTCGTTCCTCCCTGAAGCGCACGAACGGCTTTCGCTGCGCGCCGGCCCAGAGGCCTGACACCAGACAACACCGTTTCGGCCCGCACCTCAACACTTGGGAGCCCCGACACGCCGGATACAGCGCCAGGACACAAAAGACTAGAGTGATCTCGAATCAATGCCCGCGCTCCCCCGCACACCCGCGGGCCGGCGCGCACGGGCGACACGCAGTGCCGATCGAGGAGTAGTGGACGTGGCCATCGAAGAGCCCCACATCACCGACATCCGCAGTGGTTTGACCAACCACCTGTCGGATCAGGATCCCGAGGAAACCGCCGAATGGATCGAATCCTTCGACGGACTCATTGAAGCCGAGGGGACCGAGCGAGCGCAGTACATCATGCGCTCGCTGCTGCAGCGCGCTGGCGCCAAGTCGGTGCAGGTGCCCATGGTCACCACGACCGACTACGTGAACACGATCCCCGTGGACCAGGAGCCCGCCTTCCCCGGTAACGAGGAGATGGAGCGCGCCTACCGCAAGTGGATGCGCTGGAACGCCGCGATCATGGTGCACCGCGCCCAGGCGCCCGGCATCGGCGTGGGTGGCCACATCTCCACGTACGCTGGCGCTGCCACGCTGTACGAGGTCGGCTT
>JALAHE010000150.1 GCA_022712075.1 Galactobacter sp. | reverse complement strand
TTCGTGTCGGTGCGCTCGCAGCGCGAGCTCGTCAACGCCGCCCACCCCACCCACGCCACGCTGCGCGCGGCCCCCGACCTCAACCTGGACGAGAACGAGCTCAAGCTCGTCTACCTCGCCCGCGGCATGAGCGAGGAGGCGGCCGAGCACCGCGCGGCCGAGCGCATCGGTCGCCTCTCCTGCGATTGCGATCCCTCGACCTCGCTGCCCGTTGGCTACAAGGAGGGCGAGAAACTGCCGGACGACGACGAGCCGGACACCATGGGCTCGGCCCTCGGCGCCGCGTTCTCCTCGTTCCTGTGCTTCTCGGCCGGCGCCGTCGTGGCGATCGTGCCGTATCTGCTGGGCCTGAGCGGCCTGACCGCCATCATCACGGCCGCCGTGCTGGTGGGCGTTGCGCTGCTGCTCACGGGCGGCATCGTCGGCCTGCTTTCGGGCGCCTCGCCGCTCAAGCGCGGCCTGCGCCAGCTCGCGATCGGCCTCGGCGCCGCGGGCGTGACCTACCTCGTCGGCCTGCTCTTCGGCACGGGAGCGGCGTAGCCGCTCACCGCTTCACTGCCCTTGCGACGCGGGGCGGCCTTTCGTGCGAAAGGCCGCCCCGCGTCGTCGTGCTGTACCTGGTAGCCCGGCGCTCAGCCGAGGCCGAGGGCGGCGAGCGCCTCCGGGAGCGTGTCCACGAGGTGCACGCGGCCCTCCAGCGGGGAGCCCTTGGACAGGGCCAGGAGCAGCGGCCAGGCCGGGAGCGTCTCGGTCCAGTACCTGCTCCCCCAGAGGATCAGCGGGGCGACCTTCTCGGCGGCGCCGTAGTAGCCGTCGCACGCCTCCTGGAAGATCTCCTGCACCGTACCGGCGCGGCCCGGGAGCATGACGGTGCCGCCCGTCGCCACGACAAGCAGCACGGCCTCGCGCTGCGCGTTGGAGAAGTACTTCGCGATGTGGGTCGCGAAGACGTTGGGCGGCTCGTGGCCGTAGAACCACGTGGGCACGCCCAGCCCGTTCTCGCCGTGGGGGTGGCGCTCCAGCACCTCGAAGGCGGCGCGCGCCCAAGCGCCGGGATCGGGCACGGGCGAGGGCACGGCCGACAGCGCCGCGAGCTCGGCCTCGAACTCCGCCTGCGGCAGGCCGGCGAGGTAGCCGCCGAGGTTCGCCGCCTCCATGGAGCCCGGGCCGCCGCCCGTCGCCACCCGGCCGCCGGCGTTCACGATGGCCCGGCCCAGCGCCGCCGCGTCGGCGTAGTCGGCGCCGCCACGCCGGGCGCCGTGACCTCCCATGACGCCCACGAGCGGCCGGCCTGAGAGCGGTCCGGACTCCACGGCGGCGTGCAGCGCGGTGGCGATCGAATGGTCGTGCATCGCCGCGAGCCGCGTTGCGGCGCGGGAATCGTCGGCGAGCGCCGGGTTCTCGCCCGAGACGCCGAGGTGCGTGCGGGCCCACGCGTAGATGCGGGCGTCGGGGACGCGTTCGTACGGGCCCTTCTTCAGCCCGGCGTAGAGCTCCTGCGGCGTGTAGAGGCTGTGGCGCTCCGCCTCGACGGGGCCGGCCTCCGCGCCGTCGGCCACGACGTAGGCGCCGGCGGCCCGCAGCCGGGCCTCGGATTCCGGCGTGAGCGTGCAATCCACCAGCACGGCGCCCGCCGGATTGAGAGCCTCCAACGCCCCCTCGCGCTGCGTCAGGTCAAGCCCGTACAGGTGCCAGCCGCGCATCGATGTTGCCTTCGCCGCGCGGCGGTCGAACTCCTGCAGCGACTCCAGGTCGAGGATGCGGGGAGCCGATCGCCCCAAGCGTGTGATCATGCCCACCAGAGTAGGCGGGGGAAGCGCCACGGAATGATTTCCCCTGCGCCCCCTCGTGATGGAAAAATGGGGACGATGTCTTCTTCCGCGCCTTTCCCCATGATCGATGCCCGCGAAGTCCTCCGAAAGGTGGGCGGCGGGTCCTTTGCCCGCGGCCAAACCCTCGTGACGCCGGAGCTCATTTCCGCGCTCGACTGGGACGGCACGGCCCTCAGCGCGCGCGTGGCGGAGGGAGGCGTCGAGCACGCCTGCTCCGTTGACCTGGCCGAGGAGAAGGGCGCGTGGGTCGTCAAGGATTCAGAGTGCGCCACCGATCCCGAGGGATCCTGCCTGCACTGCGCCGCGCTGCTCATCGCCTCCAACAAGCGCCACCGCCAGGAGGCGGACGAGGCGGCGGCCACGGCCGCCAACGCCCCGGTCAAGGATTCCGGCTGGAAGCAGTCGCTCGAGCGCGTCCTCGACGCCGGCCGCGGCCCGCGCGGGGCCGAGGCCCCGCCGAAGTACCAGCCCATGGCGCTGCAGTTCGAGCTGCAGGACACGCGCGACGGCTCGCGCCGCCAGTACGTGCCGGGGCAGGGCTCCACCCACGCCCGCGGCGTCCGCGGCCGCTGGCAGCTGGCCGTGCGCCCCATGGTCCTGAACGCCGAGGATCGCTGGGTCCGCGGCAATCTGCGCTGGAACACCATCTCCTTCAAGACCTACGGCCTGGCCCTGGATCCCGAGCAGCACCGCTGGTTCTGCCAGTTCGTGCCGCTCTACCGCGCCAACGGCGAGCTGTACTTCGGCGAGGACAACGACTGGCTGCTGCTTGACGACTTCTCCTCGGCCCTCATCTGGCCGCTGCTGCGTGAGGCGGACAAGCTCGGCATCTCCCTCATCGGCAGCGGCGAGGTCGCCGGGATCGAGCTGCAGGAGAGCGCCTCCGTTGGCCTCGAGGCCCGCCGCGAGGGCGAGGGCGACCTCATC
The DNA here is from genome assembly GCA_022712075.1 of Galactobacter sp. Lineage (GTDB taxonomy): Bacteria > Actinomycetota > Actinomycetes > Actinomycetales > Micrococcaceae > Galactobacter. Next base: position 21,330 of record JALAHE010000150.1, on the reverse strand, counting down.
CTCGAGCCCGTGCTGCACCTGGGCGATCGCCGCCTCGTCATGGACGACGCGGAGCCGCTTGGCACCGTTGGCCGCCACGGCGCCTACGCCATGGCCCCCGACGGCCGCACGCTGCAGCTGGCCCCCACCGAGACGCGCATCGACGAGCCGAGCCGCCACCTCGTCGTGCGCCCGCAGGTCGTCACGGTCCCGGCCGATCAGATCCGCGACTTCTTCTCCGGCGTCTTCTCCCGCCTGGCCCGCCGCGTCTCCCTCACGAGCCCCGACGGCTCCGTGGAGCTGCCGACGATCCAGCCGCCCGTCATGAAGGTGACCACCCAGTTCCGCCCAGACGACATCGTGGCGCTGAGCTTCGACATCGACTACGGGCCGGCCGGCATCGACCCCGATGCGCGCGACCGCGCGGCGGAGGACGCCGTGGAGCAGGCGGTCCTGGCCGTCCTGGCCAAGTCTCCGGCGCTTGACGGGCGCGAGCTGGCCCCGCGCGTGCTGCAGGGCCTGGACACCGTGGACTTCGTGCGCCGCACGCTCCCCTCGCTGGAGGCCCTCCCCGATGTGCGCATCGACGAGGTCGGCACGCGCCCGGCCTACCGAGAGCTCACGGAGGCCCCCGAGCTCACCGTCACCACGGTGGAGTCGGAGAAGCACGACTGGTTCGACCTCGGCCTGATCATCACGGTCGGCGGGCGCCAGATCCCCTACGCCGACATCCTGCGCGCCCTGTCCCAGGGCCAGACGCGCCTGCTCATGAGCGACAAGACCTACGTCTCGCTCGAGCAGCCGCTCTTCGAGAAGCTGCGCGCCCTCGTCACCGAGGCCAGCCAGCTCACCGACTCGAAGAAGGACCCGCTACGGATCACGCGCTACCAGGTCTCCCTGTGGGAGGAACTCGAGTCCCTCGCCACCACGGTGGAGGGCCCGGACTCCTGGCACGCAGCCATCTCCGGCCTGGCCAACCTGGGCCAGGGCCTCCAGGTTGACCTGCCCAGCACCGTGGACGCCACGCTGCGTCCCTACCAGCTCGAGGGCTTCCGCTGGCTGACCTCGCTCTGGGAGCAGGGCCTCGGCGGCATCCTCGCCGACGACATGGGCCTCGGCAAGACCCTGCAGATGATCGCGCTCCTGGCGCACATGAAGCAGGAGTGGGACACCCCGGCCAAGCGCAACCTCTCGGTCGCGGCCGGCGGCCCCGGCCCCGTGCTCGTCGTGGCCCCGACCTCCGTGGTGCCCAACTGGCTCGCCGAGATCAAGCGCTTCGCGCCGCACATCAACGCCATGGCCATCCGCGATACGCAGGCCAAGGCCAAGGCGCCGCTGCACGAGACGCTGGACGGCGTCGACGTGGTGGTCACGTCCTACACGCTCTTCCGCCTCGACGCCGAGGCCTACCAGAGCGCCGATTGGGCAGCCCTGGTGCTGGATGAGGCCCAGTTCGTGAAGAACAAGGCGACCAAGGCGCACCACACCGCCCGCGATCTGCGCGCCCGCGTCAAGCTGGCGATCACGGGTACCCCCATGGAGAACAACCTCATGGAGCTGTGGGCCCTGCTGGCCATCACCTCCCCCGGCCTGTTCCCCTCCTCGACGAAGTACGCCGAGCAGTATTCGCGGCCCATCGAGCGCGGCGAGGCCACGACGGAGCTGGAGCGCCTGCGCAAGCGCGTGCGGCCGTTCATGCTGCGCCGCACCAAGGACGCCGTGGTCACCGACCTGCCCTCCAAGCAGGAGCAGGTGCTCAAGGTCGAGCTCTCCGAGAAGCATCGCAAGATCTACGACACGCACCTGCAGCACGAGCGCCAGAAGGTCCTGCGCCTCGTGGAGGACATGGACCGCAACCGCTTCACGATCTTCCAGTCGCTGACGCTCCTGCGCCTGCTGGCCCTGGATGCCGCCCTCGTGGACGACGAGTACGCCAAGGTCGGCTCCGCCAAGCTGGACGTCCTCCAGGAGCACCTGGAGGCGCTGCTGCCCGAGGGCCACCGCGCCCTCGTGTTCAGCCAGTTCACGTCCTTCCTGCGCAAGGCGGCCGAGCGCCTCGACGCCTCGGGCATCAAGTACGCCTACCTTGACGGCTCCACGCGCCGCCGCGAGGACGCCATCAACGAGTTCAAGGAGGGTGACGCCCCCGTCTTCCTCATCTCGCTGAAGGCCGGCGGCTTCGGTCTAAACCTGACGGAGGCCGACTACTGCTTCCTCCTGGATCCGTGGTGGAACCCCGCGGCCGAGGCCCAGGCCGTCGACCGCGCCCACCGCATCGGCCAGACCCGCAACGTCATGGTCTACCGCCTCGTCTCCGAGGGGACCATCGAGGAGAAGGTCGTGGCCCTGCAGGACGCCAAGCGCGAGCTCATCTCCTCCGTCATGGACGGCGGCGACGGCTTCGGCTCGGCGCTCACCGCCGAGGACATCCGGGACCTGCTCTCCGAGTAGTCCCCACCGAACGCGCGAGGGGCGCGGCACCCACCTTGGGTGCCGCGCCCCTCGCGTTGTTCCTGTTCCCAGACGCGGTGCCCGACGCCGCGTGGCCGGGGACGGCGGCGTCGTGCCGTGGGTGCCCCACGAGTTTGCGTGCCTTGCGCCGTTCTCCGGGCGTCTTGACGGCGCACGGCACGCAAAGTCTGGCCGACACTCCACAGCCGATACGCCAAAGGGCCCCGATCCTCCCCTCACGGGGAGGACCGGGGCCCTTCGTCACGCTAGATCACACGATCAGGCGGGGTAGACCTCGCGCAGCAGGCGGGCGGCCTCGGACGGCGTCTTGCCGACCTTGACGCCGGCGGCCTCGAGGGCCTCCTTCTTGGCCTGGGCGGTGCCCGAGGAGCCGGAGACGATGGCGCCGGCGTGGCCCATGGTCTTGCCCTCCGGGGCGGTGAAGCCGGCGACGTAGCCGACGACCGGCTTCGTCACGTGCTCCTTGATGTACGCCGCGGCGCGCTCCTCGGCGTCGCCGCCGATCTCGCCGATCATGACGATCGCCTTGGTCTCCGGATCGTTCTCGAAGGCCTCGAGGGCGTCGATGTGCGTGGTGCCGATGACCGGGTCGCCGCCGATGCCGATAGCGGTGGAGAAGCCAAGATCGCGCAGCTCGTACATCATCTGGTAGGTCAGCGTGCCGGACTTGGAGACCAGGCCGACGCCACCCTTGCCGGTGATGTTCGCGGGGGTGATGCCCACGAGCGACTCGCCGGGGGTGATGATGCCCGGGCAGTTGGGGCCGATGATGCGGGTGACCGGCTTGCCGTCGGCGCCCAGCTTCTTCAGGGAGAGGTTGTAGAACTCGGCGGAGTCCTGCACCGGCACACCCTCGGTGATGACCACGAGCAGGCCGATGCCGGCCTCGATGGCCTCGACGGCGGCGTCCTTGGTGAAGGCCGGCGGCACGAAGGCGATGGAGACGTCGGCGCCGGTCTCGGCCATGGCCTCGGCCACGGTGCCGTACACCTTGATGTCGCGACCCTCGTGGGAGACAACCTGGCCGGCCTTGCGGGCGTTCACGCCGCCCACGATGTTGGTGCCGGCGGCCAGCATGCGCTGGGTGTGCTTGGCGCCCTCAGAGCCGGTGATGCCCTGAACGATGACCTTGGAATCCTTGTTGATGAAGATAGACATAGTTTCTTCGGTCCTCTCAGGCGTTGGCCAGCTCGGCGGCCTTGTCGGCGCCCTCGTCCATGGTGTCGGCCATGTGCACGAGCGGGTGGTTGGCATCGGCGAGGATCTGGCGACCCTCGACGACGTTGTTGCCGTCCAGACGCACGACGAGCGGCTTGGTGGCCTTGTCGCCCAGGATCTCCAGGGCCTGCACGATGCCGGTGGCGACGGCGTCGCACGCGGTGATGCCGCCGAAGACGTTCACGAACACGGACTTGACCTGCTCGTCGCCCAGGATGACGTCGAGGCCGTTGGCCATGACCTCAGCCGAGGCGCCGCCGCCGATGTCCAGGAAGTTGGCGGGCTTCACGTTGCCGTGGTTCTCGCCGGCGTAGGCCACGACATCCAGCGTGGACATGACGAGACCGGCGCCGTTGCCGATGATGCCGACCTGGCCATCGAGCTTGACGTAGTTCAGGCCGGAGGCCTTGGCCTTGGCCTCGAGCGGGTTCTCGGTGGCCTTGTCCTCGAGCTCCTCGTGCTCGTGGTGGCGCACCTCGGAGGCGTTGTCGTCCAGGGACACCTTGCCGTCCAGGGCAACGATGTCGCCGGCGCCCGTGGCGACCAGCGGGTTGACCTCGACGAGGGTGGCGTCCTCGTTCTTGAAGACGTCCCAGAGCTTCAGGATGACGGCGGCGACCTTGGGGGCCTTCTCGGCGTCGAAGCCGGCGGCGGCGACGATCTCGTCGGCCTTGGCCTGATCGATGCCCACGGTCGGGTCAACGGCAACGCGGGCCAGCGCCTCGGGGCGCTCCACGGCCAGGACCTCGATCTCCATGCCGCCCTCGACGGAGCACATGGCCAGGTAGTTGCGGTTCGCGCGGTCCAGCAGCACGGAGAAGTAGAACTCCTCGGCGATGTCGGCACCCTGGGCGATCATGACGGTGTTGACCGTGTGGCCCTTGATGTCCATGCCCAGGATCTGCTCGGCGTACGAGTACGCCTCGTCCGGGGTCTTGGCGACCTTCACGCCGCCGGCCTTGCCGCGGCCGCCGACCTTGACCTGAGCCTTGACGACGACAACGCCGCCGATCTTCTCAGCAGCCGCCTTGGCCTCGTCCGGGGTGGTCGCAACGATGCCGGCCAGCACGGGGACACCGTGCTTCTCGAACATGTCGCGTGCCTGGTACTCATACAGGTCCACGGTTGTGTCCTCTTCCTGAAGAAGTCATGGATGCACCGGCCTCGCATGAAGCGCTCCCTTGCGCTGGGTGCTTCACACCTGGTCGGCGTTGGGGCCCGAGGGCCCCTCGGCGCGCATGACGCCATCTAGCAGACTAGCGCGACTTGCCCCGATCACCCAGTTCGACAAAGCGTAGAGAAAACCCTGTGACGCCGCTCACTCAGGCCTTGCTGAGCGGGGCGTAGCGCAGGAGCAGACGCTTCTCCCCCACGGTGTCGAACACGACCTTGGCCACGGTCTTGGGGCCCGCGCCTTCGGTGCTCAGCACGACGCCGTCGCCGAAGGTCGTGTGGTTGACCTTGTCGCCAGCGGCGAGGACCAGGATTTCGCCGTCGCCCTGGGGAGCGGCGCCCGACGCCGCACGGCTGCCTTGGCGGGCGGCGGCCCTTTCGCTGGGCGAGGTGATGAGCCGGTGCGGCTCGGGATCGCCGGCGCGGCGGGCGCTCGAGCCGGCGCCTGGCACGGCCCAGGACGGCGAGTTGGAGCCCCAGCTCGAACCGCGGTCGTAGCGGCTGGTGGCCCAGCCGCCGTTGCCGGTGCCCCCGAAGCCCACGGGGGTGCGGGTGCTTCCCTCGCGCTCCCAGCGCACGAGCTCCGCCGGGATCTCCTCGAGGAACTGGCTTGCCGGGTTGTACTGCGACTGGCCCCACAGCGAGCGGTACTCGGCGCGGGAGAGGTAGAGGCGCTTGCGGGCGCGGGTCAGGCCCACGTAGGCCAGGCGACGCTCCTCGGCGAGCTCGCTCGGGTCCGTCAGCGAGCGCTGGTGCGGGAAGATCCCGTGCTCCATGCCCGTCAAGAAGACCACGGGGAACTCGAGGCCCTTGGCCGTGTGCAGGGTCATCAGCGTGACCTGGCCCTCGCGGGCTGCCATGTCGGTGCCCTCGGCATCCTCGGGGGCGTCGGGGATCTGGTCGGCGTCGGCCACGAGCGAGACCTGCTCCAGGAAGGCGGCGAGGCCCTCCTCGGGGTGGTCCTTCACGAAGTCGCGGACCACGGCCACGAGCTCTGCGAGGTTTTCGACGCGGGACTCGTCCTGCGGATCGGAGGAGAGGCGCAGGGTCTGCAGGTAGCCCGTCTGCTCTAGGACGGCCTCGAGGGCCGCCACGGGGCCGGAGCCCTCCGCCACCGTGGTGAGGTCGTCGATGAGCTTCACGAAGCCCGTGACGGAGTTCAGGGAGCGCGTGGCGATGCCCGGCGCGTTCTCAGCGCGCCGCAGCGCCTCCATGAACGGAATGCGTTCGCGCTCGGCGAGGGCCGCCACGGCACCCTCGGCGCGGTCGCCGATGCCGCGCTTGGGTTCGTTGAGGACGCGGCGGACCGAGATGTCGTCGTCTGGATTGACCAGGATGCGCAGGTACGCAATGGCGTCCTTGATTTCCTTGCGGTCGTAGAAGCGCGTGCCGCCGACCACCTTGTAGCGCAGGTCGACGCGCATGAGCTGCTCCTCGAGGGAGCGGGACTGCGCGTTGGTGCGGTAGAAGATCGCGACGTCGCCGGGGCGGATGCCCTCGTCGTCCTGCAGGCGCAGGATCTCGTCGGCGATCCACTTGGCCTCCGCCTGCTCCGACTCGGCGACGTAGCCCGTGATGAGTTCGCCGTCGCCCTCGGCCGTCCAGAGGCGCTTGGCCGGGCGGTCTGGATTGTTCGAGATGACGGCGTTGGCGGCGGAAAGGATGCGCTGCGTGGAGCGGTAGTTCTGCTCCAGCTTGATCGTGGTGGCCTCGGGGTAGTCCTTCTCGAACTCCACGATGTTGCGGATGTCCGCGCCGCGGAAAGCGTAGATGGACTGGTCGGAATCGCCCACCACGGTCAGCTCGCCCGGGGGCGTGTGGCCGTCGGGACCCGTGAGCTCGCGCACCAGCGCGTACTGCGCGTGGTTGGTGTCCTGGTACTCGTCCACCATGACGTGGCGGAAGCGACGGCGGTAGTCGTCAGCGACGGCGGGGAAGGCGCGGAAGAGGTAGACGACCTGGGCGATGAGGTCGTCGAAGTCCATGGCGTTGGCCTGGCGCAGGCGCTGCGTGTAGCCCGTGTAGACCTGGGCCACGGCGCGCGCGAACGGGTCGTTGTCGGAGACCGTAGCGGCGTAGTCTTCGGCGTCGATCAGCTCGTTCTTGAGGGCCGAGATCTTGTTCAGGAGGGCCTTCGGCGCAAAGCGCTTGGGGTCCAGCTCGAGCCCCTTGGCCACGAGCGTGGCCAGGCGCAGGGAGTCGGCCGAGTCGTAGATGGAGAAGGAGGACTTCAGGCCAACGGCCGAGGCCTCGCGGCGCAGGATGCGCACGGCCGAGGAATGGAACGTGGAGACCCACATGCGATCGGTCACGGGGCCCACGAGGCCCTGCAGGCGCTCACGCATCTCCGCCGCCGCCTTGTTCGTGAAGGTGATGGCCAGGATCTCCCCCGGGCGGGCCCGGCCCGTGGCCAGCAGGTGCGCGATGCGGTGCGTCAGCACGCGGGTCTTGCCCGAGCCGGCACCGGCCACGATGAGCAGCGGGGAACCGGCGTGCTCCACTGCCTGCTTCTGCTGAGGGTTCAACCCGGCGACCAGTTCCTGCGCGGTGGGCAGCTGGCGGGGGGACGGGGCGTCGGCGAAGAGAGCATCCATGGCACCGACCATTCTAGGCGCGGCCCCCGTCGGCGATAATGGGAAGCATGTCCTCCAAGCGTTCGCGCAACAAACGTCCCCAGGGCTCCCCCGCCCCCCGCCCGGCTCAGCCCGTGATCGAGCCGGAAAGCGAGCAGCAGGGTAACCCAGCCATCCTCGTGGCCGTGCTGATCGTCTTCACGCTCTTCATGGGCTGGTACTACCACCTCTCGGTGCTGGGCCAGATGAAGGATCTGGTGGGCGGCGTGACCATGCTCGATCACCGCCCCTTCGGCTACTCAGCTGCCGACGTCGATGCGCTGCGCGCAGTCATGACGGGCGACGACCGCGGGCAGCTCTCATGGGTTCACAAAACCGCGGGCACCATCTTCACGGCGCTCGTCTCGCTCATCGCCGCCGTCTCGATCGGCCTCTACGCGCCCAAGGCCCCGTGGCGCCGCCTGCTGTTCGTTCTCCCCGCCGCCTTCCTGGTGGTCGGCATCGCCCAGAACATCGTGGTGGACGAGCTGCTCGGCCGGCAGGACAACGGCCTGCTCGGCGCCGCCAGCGCTCTGACGATCGCCTCCTGGATCCTCCTCGTGGCGTGCGTTCTGCTGACCATCGCGGTGCTCGTGAGCGCGTTCATCCGCGAATTCCTGCGCCGCTGGCGCGACCCGTCCTTGCAGGAGCGCGGCGGCCGCTAGGATGGTTCCCGGTGCGGTTCTCCGCACCGCGGTTCGCCTCTGTAGCTCAGTAGGATAGAGCGGCCCTCTCCTAAAGGGCAGGTCATCGGTTCGATTCCGGTCAGGGGCACGTTGGGCGCCACGCGCGCCATCGACACTCAACACGCACCAGGGCGGTCGGCTATCACAGCCGACCGCCCTGGCGTGTGCGCGGGCCCTGCCCGCAAAGAAAGCGGTCGCCGGCCCGGCACTCGGGAGCTCCCTCGCCCCGAGGCCGAACCGGCGACCAGACGTGAGGTGTCCCCCCGGTCAAAGCCACCGCCGTTCCCCCACCGACGCGAAGGGGCTAGTACAAGCTCTCAATCTCGTGCGATGGGCGGCCGCTCGCCGCACTCTCACGAAAGGTATGTCAACGCATTCGGCGATACTTTGTCAAATGGGCGGCGAAAAGACGTTGCATCGCGGCTGCGCTCAGCGCAACAGAAGCCCGCTCGTCTTGGGCGCCAGAAGGTCCTCAAGCACCACGCAGGCCCCACCGATCGCCGCGATCCAGCCGCCCAGCTCGGAGCTCGTCACCGCCACATCGCGAGGCAGAGTTCCGCGGAAATTCTGATTGACGTGCTCGGTCACGGTGTCCTCGGCAAAGCCTCGCAGCACCTCCCACAGCGGCCCGCAGATGACCACCTGGTCAACGTCCAGCAGGCTCGCAATGTGTCCCACGGCCAGCGAAACATGCGCCGCCAGCTCGCGGGCCACCTCGCTCGCCGCTACGTTGCCGTGAGCCGCCGCCGTCATGACCTGGGTGGCCGCGGCGATGTGCTCGCTCAGCGGGCGCCCGGTGACATCCGGAACGTCGATCCCGGCCTCGCGGCCCCTGCGCACGATGGTGTCGAAGTTCAGGTTCACGGCGAGGCAGTCGTGCCTGCCGCACACGGCGCACACCTCGGGAACCACGCTGCCGGAAAGCACGTGCCCCAGCTCGCCGGCGTTACCCGTCTGCCCCGCCAGGACGGAGCCGCCCAGGACCAGGCCGGCGCCGACGCCCGTGCCGACGTAGACGCTCACGAAGTCGGCAAGCGTCTGCCCGGCCCCGACCCACACCTCGGCGGTGGCAGCTGCCACCGTGTCCTTGGCGAGGATGACCTCGAGCCCGAGGGCCTCGCGCAGCGGCTCGACGAGCGCCACCTCGTCCCAGCCCGTCAGCAGCGGCGGGCGAACCAGGCGCCCGCCGTCGACGTCGACGGGTCCGGGTGCGGCGATGCCAACACCCACGACGTTTTCGCGCTGGTAGCCGCTCGCGGCGATCAGCGCGTTGACCTCGGCCACCATGGCATCCAGCGTCTCCTGCGGCGACGCGGTCCCTGGAAGGGGCGCGCGGTGACGCTGCAGAATGTTGCCGCGCAGGTCCACGATCACGTAGGTGAGGACCGAGGGGTCGAGGTGGATGCCGACGCTCACGAGCCGATCGGGCACCAGCTCAACAAGCGTGCGGGGTTTGCCCGGGCCCGAGATGACGGTGCCGGCCTCGCGGACCCACTGGCCGTCCAGCAGGCGGCGGACGACGTTGGAGATGGTCTGGGGTGACAGGCCGGTGGAGGCGGCGAGTTCCACGCGGGACACGCCGTCGCTGGCGCGCCGGATGGACTCCAGCACCACTGCCTGGTTGTAACCGCCCAGCCGGCCGAGGTTTGTCCCTCGTTGCATGTGTTCTCACTCTCACGGGTTCGGCGCGCGTTAACTTGCCCGTCCGGCGGTGACAGGGAAGCCGGATGGGAGACGGGGAGCTCGCGCAGAAAGGTCGACGCCCTCGATGCTAGCGTGAGAGCGTGTCCGATCACCTCAACATTGCCGCTGTCCGCATCACCGATTCGGAGGGTCGCCTCCTCGCCGTGCGCAAGGCGGGCACGCAACGGTGGATGCAACCCGGCGGCAAGCTCGAGCCCGGAGAGGCGCCCCTGCAGGCGGCGTTGCGCGAACTGAGCGAGGAACTCGGGGTCACGTGGGCGCCCGAACGCCTCAGTTCCCTCGGGGTCTGGGAGGGCCCGGCGGCCAACGAGGCCGACACCACGCTGACGGCCCACCTCTTTGCCGCCACCTGGGATCCGGAGCACGACGGCGACGGCACGGTGGGTGCCGAGCTCGCCGAGGGCGCGTGGCTGGTTCCCGCCGAGGCCGTGCACCGCGAAGACCTCGCTCCCCTCCTGCGCGAGCGAGTCCTCCCGGCCTTGCTCTAGGGCCGGGGCGCGCAGCGGGCCGCCTCAGGCGGCGACGCCGCCCAGGTAGGCCAACCACGCGTCGTCGGGCAGGGAGGAACCATCCCACGGGCCGGGGCGCACGCTCCAGGCCGGTTCGCGCGGTGTGCGCTCGAGCCGCCAGCCAAGTTCCTCCAGGAGCCGATCCGCCTTGAGATGGTTGCACCGCCGGCAGCAGGCCACCAGGTTCGCCCAGGACGAGCCCCCGCCGCGGGAGCGGGGCACCACGTGATCGATCGTGTCCGCCTCGGCCTGGCAATAGGCGCAACGGTGGGCGTCCCTGCGCAGCACGGCCCGGCGCGAGACCGGCCCTGGGCGCCGCACCACCGGACGCACGTAGCGATCGAGGAGGATCACGCTCGGGCGGTCGACTTGGGTGCCAGGTGAACGCAGCGGGTCGGCGGAGACCTCCAGCACCGTGGCGCGGGCGCGCATCACCAGAACCACTGCGCGTCGGTCGCTGACCACGGCTAGCGGTTCGAATCCGGCATTCAGGACGAGTGTTCGCATTGCGGTCCTCGGGTTCCATCTGGCACGCCGACCGGGCTGCCCGGCCTCGTCCAGACTACGGGCAGCCGGCCATCTTGGGGAGACCCACGCCACGGGGCGCGCCGTCGCCCGGCGAAGCGACGCCGGCCGGACACCCCCGGTTCATCCCGCCGCACAACGCACGAGGACCCGCCCAAAGGGCGGGTCCTCGTGGAAGTGTTCACGCTACGTGAGGCGGCTCAGCCGACCCAGGTGTAGTAGCCGTTGAACGAATCATAGGTGGTGCTCAGGTCACGGAACGCGGTGCCGGAGCTGGGGTTCTGCGCGCCGATGTACTTGCCGCCGCCCAGGTAGATGGCGATGTGGCCGCCGCCGCGCTGGATGATGATGTCGCCCGGCTTGGGGTTGTTGGTCTTCACGAACTGGCCGCCGGTCCAGATGCCGCGCGCCGTGCGGGCGGAGATCTTCATGCCGTGCTGTGCGTAGACGTAACGAACGAAGCCCGAGCAGTCCCAGCCGGCCGGGGTGTTGCCACCCAGGACGTACGGGGCGCCGGCGTAGGACGCGGCCGTGGCCGCAACGCTGGAACCCTTGGGGTTGCTGGAGGTGGCGCCGGAGTCCGAGGAGGAGCTGGAGGCGGCCTTCGTGGACGAGCTCGAGGAGCTGGTCGACGAGGAAGAAGAGGAGGAGCTGGACGACGAGCTGGAGGCGCTCGACGAGCTCGAGGAGGAGGTCGACGTCGCGGACGAGGTGCTCGTCTCGGCGGCGGGGGCCTCAGCGGTCAGGGTTACGGCGGAGGCGGCGGGGGCCTCGACGACCTCGGCAGCCGGAGCGGCCTTGACCTTGACGAGCGGCATGGTGGCCTTGAGAGCCTTGGCGCTCACCTTGGCCGCGACGACCTGCGTGGCCGACACGCGCTGGATGTCCAGGGCTGCGGTGTTGTTGTCCGCCTTGGCGGCGGGCTCGGCCGGGGCCACAGCAGCGCCGGAGACGCCCATGGTGACCACGAGGCCACCGGCAGCGGCAATGACGGCCGCCTGGCGGGTCATGGTGCCGGCGTTGGTGGCGACGGCCTTGGACAGCACCTCGAGCGAACCCGTGGGCTGCGCCGCACGGTGGCGTGCGGTTTCCTGACGCTTGGTCACGATGGTTGTACCTCTCCCTGTGCCTACGAGGTGAGCTGTCGGGTTCGGGAGGGAGTCTCCCGGCAACCGCATGGTTGCTTAACCCCAAGGACCCGGTTTCCCGGGACCGATGTTGGGTCCCCCGCCACTGCCAGCGATGTTTTGAATGACCGCTTCCGGTGGCAGTGCTCGGCTTGCCGGAGGCGGGTGCCCCTCCCGGTGGGGATGGGCACTAGATAACAGTAACGTATCGGCGCCGCGATTGTCACGTTCAGATCACGGACGCCGAAAGAATCTCACACCCAGTCGGCGGGATCGACGGGCTCGTCGTTCACGTACACCTCGAAGTGGAGGTGGCAGCCGGTGGAATTGCCCGTGGTGCCGGAGAGCGAGACGACGTCTCCGCGGGAGAGCTTGTCCCCCACCTTCACCTTGAGCTCGGAGTTGTGGTTGTACGTGGTCTTCAGGCCGTTGCCGTGATCCACGGTGACGCGCAGGCCGGAGTGGCCGGCGCTTTCGGACTGCACCACGGTGCCGGCGGCGGCCACGTGGACCGGGGTGCCGCACTGGACGCCGTAGTCCATGCCGATGTGACCCACCGTGCCGCCGCCGCCCCACGGATCGGGGCGGGCACCGAACGGCGAGGTAATGCGCACGTTGGAGAGCGGCTGGGCCAGCAGCCCGTCCTTCTGCTCCGTCGTCAGCTTGCTGAAGTCGCCGCCGGTGGACTTGGCGAACGCCTCCAGGGCGCCCTCCTCGCCCAGTTCCGCCTTCACGGTGGCGAGCGTTGCCGTCGCCTTTCCGGTCGGGGCAACAACGTCTTGGGCCACAGTCTGCGTGCTGGCCGCGAGATCGGCGTCCAGCGCCTGCGCCGGCTCCGGCTTGCTCGCGGTGGCCTGCGGCACCACGGCGGCGGCGATCAGGCCGGTCGCGGCGGCGGCAGCTGCTGCCTGGTGCGGAAGGGTCGCGACAAAGCGGTTGCGCTTGCGCACCGGGGCCAGGTCGCGCGCCTCGCGGCGGGTGCGGGGTCCGGCCGAACCGGCGCGGCTGGCCGGGGCGGAGGCGCCGGCCGCGCGCTCGGCGGCGAGCACCTGGCGGCGGCTCGGGGCCACGGCGACGGGCTCCGCGATCACGGGGATGGTGGGGTTCTGCTGCTTCAGGGCGGCGCCCAGGGCGCGCGCCTCGGCGAGCTCGGCCACGCGGCGGCTCAGCTCGAGAGCGTTGGCGGGCTCGGCATGGCGCCCCTGCCCGGCAAAACGGCGCGGCAGCTCCAGCTGCGCGGCGTTGAGCGCCGCGTGCTCGGCGAGCGCGCGCCGGCGCCCGGAGTTCTTTGAATCGACCACGGGGGTCCTTCCACAGGGGATGTCTTGGGGGTCTTAGGTCACGAAATGGTGACGGCAACCGGGGTCCACCCTAGCAATGTCTCGAGCAAGATAACAATCAGGTCTCGGGCAGCTGGGCAAAACCGTGGAATGTGAGGGGAAACCCTGCCCCTCCTGAGTGTCCTTAGAGGACGGCGACGAACAGGTGGGCGCTCACCTCGGGCGGGAGCTCGAGCGCGCCTTCGACGCCCTCAACGCGCACCACGGCGTACTCGCCCTGCATCTCCGCCGTGATCCGCGCGCCGGGGCGGATGCCGCCCTCGCTGAGCTGGGCCAGCAGCTCGGGGTCAACCTGAATCGTCTCCGCGAGGCGCTCGATCGTCATGGCGCCCGGCGTCTCCTCGCGCAGCACCGACTCGAGCGAACGCACGCCGGAACCGAAGGAGCTCACGGCGTTGCCGCCGAAGGCCTCGAGCCCGGGGATGGGGTTCCCGTACGGGGATTCCTCCGGTCGTCCGAGGAGCTCGAAGAGCCGGCGCTCCACGCGCTCGCTCATCACGTGCTCCCAGCGGCAGGCCTCTTCGTGGACGTACTCCCAGTCAAGCCGGATCACGTCGGCGAGGAGGCGCTCGGCGAGGCGGTGCTTGCGCATCACCTCGGTGGCCTTGCGCCGCCCGAGCTCCGTGAGCTCGAGGTGACGATCCTCGCTGACCACCAGCAGGCCGTCGCGCTCCATGCGGGCGACCGTCTGCGACACCGTGGGTCCGGAGTGACCGAGGCGCTCGGCGATGCGAGCGCGCAGGGCCACGATGCCCTCTTCCTCCAGCTCCAGAACGGTGCGGAGGTACATCTCGGTGGTGTCGATGAGGTCGGACACGCGCGCGACTCCTTAAGGCTGGGCTTGGCTGCGACGGCCGGGGCGTTGGCCACCATCCACCTTAGCCCTTCCTCACCTCCCGTGGTCGGGCGGCTGGCCGGGGTCACATTCATGGCGACGATGCGGCGACTGCCGCCCTCGTGCGCCACCATGGAAGAGGCTCCACACAGCCCAGCGGGGCCAAGACCAGCGCACTTCATAGGAGTACTCCCGTGCCCGAGCAGCCCACCATCCCCACCGACCTGCTTCCGAAGGACGGACGCTTCGGTGCCGGCCCGTCCAAGGTCCGCGACGAACAGGTGCAGGCGATCGTCGCCGCTGGCGCTTCCGTGCTGGGCACCTCCCACCGCCAGGCCCCCGTCAAGAACCTCGTGAAGGCCACGCAGGAGGGCCTCGCCGAGCTGTTCAAGGCCCCCGAGGGCTACGAGGTGGTTCTCGGCGTGGGCGGCTCCACCGCCTTCTGGGACGCCGCCGCCTTTGGCCTCGTGGAGAACAAGGCCCAGCACCTCTCCTTCGGCGAGTTCGGTTCCAAGTTCGCCAAGGCCACCGACAAGGCGCCCTTCCTCGGCGCCTCGGAGATCGTCAGCTCCGAGCCCGGCACCCGCCCGGCGCCGCACGCCACCGAGGGCGTCGACATCTACGCGTGGCCGCACAACGAGACCTCCACCGGCGTCTTTGCCCCGGTGCAGCGCGTGGCAGGCGCCGACGAAGGCGCGCTGGTCCTCGTCGACGCCACCTCCGGCGCCGGCGGCCTGCCCGTGGACGTGTCGCAGTCCGACGTCTACTACTTCGGCCCGCAGAAGAACTTCGCCTCCGACGGCGGCCTGTGGATCGGCCTGTTCTCCCCGGCCGCGCTGGAGCGCGTGGAGCGCATCGCCGCCTCCGACCGCTGGATCCCCGACTTCCTGAACCTGAAGACCGCCGTGGACAACTCGGTCAAGAACCAGACCTACAACACGCCCTCGCTCACGACCCTCGTGACCCTGGAGAACCAGGTCCGCTGGATGAACGAGAACGGCGGCCTGGACTGGGCCACGGCCCGCACCGCCGATTCCTCCTCGCGCCTGTATCAGTGGGCCGAGGCACACGAGCTGGCCACGCCCTTCGTCTCCAACCCGGACGAGCGCTCGCAGGTCATCTGCACGATCGACTTCGACGAGTCGGTCGACGCCGACAAGATCGCCAAGGCCCTGCGCGCCAACGGCATCGTCGACACGGAGCCCTACCGCAAGCTCGGCCGCAACCAGCTGCGCATCGCGACCTTCGTGAGCATCGATCCCGAGGACGTCACGGCGCTCACGCGCTGCATCGATCACGTGCTCGGCGAGCTCGCCTGATCGGCTGATCACGCAACGCAAGAGGGGCCAGCCCGGTGGGCTGGCCCCTCTTGCGTTGCCATAGCCGGAAGCGCGTCCGGCTCTCGCGTCGGGACGCGAGGAACCGAAAACCTCAGGAACGACGACGGCGTCGGCGACGACGCGGGGACCTCGCCGAGGGCTCGTCCCCGGCTTCGCGTTCCTCATCGTCCGCGGCGTCTTCGTCCGCCACCTCGGAGGGTTCCGCCGGCGCCTCCGCCGGCTCGTCGGCCGCGTCGACGGCGGCAGCTGCGGCCTCTTCGTGCTGATCGGCGGGGGCTTCGCCCTCGCCCGGCGCCTCGGCGACGGACTCGCCCGACTCGGGCGCGGCGTCGTCGGGCAGGTCCTCACCCTGGGCCGAGGCCAGCTCGGCGGCGCTCATGCGCTCCGACCACGGGACCCAATCCGGGGACAGCAGCGCGTCGGGCCCGGGCAGCAGCCCGGACTCGCATACGGTGACGACCTTCGAACGCGAGGCACGGCCCAGGGTGACGTACCACTCCCAGCCGCGGTAGCCGCTGACGCTGGCTTCGAAGCGGTGGGTCACGAGGCGGTCTGCATCGGCCGTAGCGCCGAGGTGTTCCCCGACGGAACCGGCGGGGACCAGCGGGATGAGCGCCTCATGCGCCTCGCGCACCGCCTCGGCCAGCTGGGTATCCAGCTTGATTGCGCGTGCCATGCTGTAGGCCACTCCTGTCGTGTCATGCTGCGGCGCCGCGCCGCGACCACTCATGGCCCGGGGCGCCCGGAAAACGGCCGCTGACGGCCGCGAGTCTTCCCCCAGCGTACCGCCAGGGCGCGCGAGCGGCCCGACATGCACTGCGGGCGCTCCAAAAAAGGCGCCTAGACTGTTCCCGTGGCTCAGCAGCAAGCATCCAAGTCCGGCGGCGCCGTGCGCGGCACCCTCCTCGTGGTGACCGTCGCCGCGATGATCGTGTCCCTTCTGTCCCTCGTGGCGATCCTCGTCGAGTACTTCTCCGACATCGCCGTGTGGCCGCCGTTCATGGCGGTGGGGCTCTGGGGTCTTCCGCTGGCCTTCGTCGGCCTCGTGGCGCTGCTCCTCGTGGCGGTCAGGGATCGCCGCCGCGCCGACCGCGCCGCGGGCCTGTAACCCCTCCCCTCATCACCCTCCAGGCCCGGCGCCCCCTCACGGGGTGCCGGGCCTGGTGCATTGCTCGTCCCCTTTCGGCTCCCGCCCTCCGGGCGTACAGTGATCGCCCAGGGAACTCCCAGTTCGACTGCCAAGGATGAAGCCATGAATGCCCAGCAGCCCGAGGCCAAGTTGCTCGTCGTCGACGATGAGCCCAACATCCGTGAACTGCTCTCCACGTCCCTGCGCTTCGCAGGCTTCGACGTGACCGCCGCCGCCAACGGGCGCGAGGCCCTCGCCGCCGTCGAACGCGACGAACCCGACCTCGCCGTCCTTGACGTCATGCTCCCGGACATGGATGGCTTCACCATCACGCGCCGCCTTCGCGCCGCCGGCCGGCACTTCCCCGTGGTCTTCCTCACCGCGCGCGACGACACCCAGGACAAGGTCCAGGGCCTCACCGTGGGCGGCGACGATTACGTGACCAAGCCGTTCAGCCTCGACGAGGTCGTGGCCCGCATCCGCGCCGTTCTGCGCCGCACCCAGCCGGACGAAGAGAACGCGCTGCTCGTGGTCGATGACCTGCAGATGGACGACGACGCCCACGAGGTGCGCCGGGCGGGCGAGGTCATCGATCTCTCCCCCACCGAGTTCAAGCTCCTGCGCTACCTCATGATGAACCCGAACCGCGTGCTCTCGAAGGCCCAGATCCTCGATCACGTGTGGGAGTACGACTTCAACGGCGACGCCTCGATCGTGGAGTCCTACATCTCCTACCTGCGGCGCAAGATCGACTCCCGCGAGGAGTGGGAGCCCATGATCCAGACCAAGCGCGGTGTGGGTTACCTCTTGCGCACGGCCGACCGCCGCTGAGCCTGGCAACACCTCAGGACGAGATCACACCATGCAGTCCCTGACGCGCCTCCTGCGTCACGTCTCCCTCCGCACCAAGCTCGTGGCGCTCATGGCCGCCCTCATGATGGCCGGCATCGTTGCCACGGCCTGGGGCACCGCCCAGTCGACCCGCTCGGCGCTCGTCGCGCGCGTTGACACCGATCTGCGCGCCAACTCCCGCACCATGACGCTCGCCATGGACGAGGCCATCGAGGCGGGACAGAGCTACATCACGAGCACCGGCACGGTCGGCACCACCACCTTCTACGGGGCGGTGTTCAACGAGGCCGGGGAGCAGATCTTCGAGAACACCGTGGGCGGCACCGACCGGCCTGCCATCAGCGCGCTCACGCCTGACACGGTGCAGGAACGCGAGCGGGCCCCCTTCACGGTGCCCGGCACCACGGCCACCTCCCGCGGTTGGAGGGTCATGGCCGTGGCCGACCTCAACTCGGAGGGCTCGGCCATCATCGCCACGCCGCTCGCAGAGACCGTGGGCAACACCGAGCGGGCGGTGGCCTCCATCCTGCTCGTCGGCACCCTCGCCACCATGGTCATGTCGCTCATCGGTTATGCCGTGACCACCCGCGCCTTCCGCCCCCTCATCAAGGTCGAGCGCACCGCCGCCGCGATCGCCGGCGGCGACCTCGCCCGGCGCGTGGAGGAGTACCCCATCGAGACCGAGGTGGGCCGGCTCTCGGCCTCCCTCAACGCGATGCTCGCCCGGATCGAGGCCTCCTTCCGCTCTCAAGCGGCCTCGGAGGACAAGATGCGCCGCTTTGTGCAAGACGCCTCGCACGAGCTGCGCACGCCGCTCGTGACGATCCGCGGCTACTCGGAGCTCTACCGGCACGGCGGCATCCCCGCGGGGGAACCGTTGGACCAGGCGATCGGCCGGATCGAGAACGAGGCAAAGCGCATGTCCCAGCTCGTCGAGGACCTGCTCATGCTCGCGCGCCTGGACGAGGAGCGCCCGCTCGAGTCCGCCCCGGTGGACCTGCTCGTCATCGCCGGCGATGCCGTGGCGGACGCCCGCGTGAACGCCCCGGATCGCCAGGTACGACTCGTCGGCATCGACGGCGCCCCGCCCCGCTCCGCCCCCACCATGGGCGACGAATCGAAGCTGCGCCAGGTGGTCGTGAACCTCATGACCAACGCCCTGCGCTACACCCCGGCCGGCACCCCCATCGAGGTCGCGGTGGGGGTCCGCGAGGTCATCGCCGGGCACTCGGACGCGGTTCTCTCGATCGTGGATCACGGCCACGGCATTCCGCCCGAGGACGCCGCGCGCATCTTCGAGCGCTTCTACCGCGGGGACATCTCCCGCCAGCGCGAAACCGGTGGCACCGGCCTCGGCCTAGCCATCGTGGCGGCCATCGCGAAGCAGCACGACGGCGGCATCCGGCTCAGCGAGACGCCCGGCGGCGGAGCAACCATGTCGCTGCACGTTCCGTACGTGGCTCCCCCGGAGGTCGAGGATCCCGCCGAGGACGAAAGCGCGAGCGAGGAGGAGCAGCCGCGGGGGCGGGAGACCGCCCCCGTCACGCGCTCCTTGCAGCTCCTGCGCAGCACCTTCTCCCGCCGTGGCGAGCGCAAGGAGGAGAGGTCGGCAGACAAGGCCGACAAGCGCGACGGTGCAGGCTCCTCCGATGCCGCTTCCGACGAGGAGGGGGCGGGCGGCGGCGGGACGCCGCGCCGCCGCCGCTGAGCGCGCGGGCAAGGCGTTTCCCTCACACCATCGTCCCACCGGCGCGTTCTCCCCAACCGCGAAGCGCGGGCCAGTCGACGCCGCGGCGGGGCGGCAGAGTGAAGGTCCGGCCGCCACACGAGTGGCGGCATCACGGACCACAGGAGGAATCATGGCCACGTTCAGCACCGACACCGCGCTCATGCGCACCAAGAGCGCCCAGGTGCTCGCCACGGCCGAGCGGGTGCGCTCCGAGGTCTCGAGCATGCACGCCTCGTTGCAGGATCTGAGCGGCTCGTGGAGCGGTTCGGCGAGCCAACAGTTCCAGGGGCTCATGACCCAGTGGAGGCAGGTCCAGGCCCGCGTCGAGGAGTCGTTGCAGCAGATCAGCCGCGCTCTCAGCAGCGCCTCGACGCAGTACGACGAGGTGGAGCGCGCCAACGCGAGCCTGTTCACCTCCTGACGGGCGCTCGGCCCCGCCGCCGGACGCACCGGGTGGCGGAGCCGTAGGCTCGGCTCATGAGCGTCCTGATCGACCCGCCGCTGTGGCCCGCCCACGGCACCACGTTTTCGCACCTCGTCTCGGACGCCTCCCTGGAGGAGCTGCACGCCTTCGCCCGCGCCGCCGGGCTGCCGGATCGGGCCTTCGACCGCGATCACTATGACGTCCCGGCGCGGCGCCACGCCGAGCTCGTGGAGGCCGGCGCGGAGTCCGTCTCGGCCACCGAGCTCACGCGCCGCCTCATCGCTGGCGGGCTGCGCGTCCCAGCCCGCGAACGCCCCGATCGCCACGACGCCTGGCTGCGCCGCGACTTCGATCGTCTCGTGCCGGGTTCGGGCGGGTTGATCGATGACCTGCTGGGGCGTTGGGCCGGCCCCGAGCGGCACTACCACGACCGCCGCCACTTGGCGCAGGTCCTGAGGGGCCTCGATTGGCTGGGGGCGCGCGAGGCCGAGAGCTCCGCGCATGCCGCCGCGACGCCCGCGGACGCCCGCTCGGCGCGGCTGGCGGCGTGGTGGCACGACGCCGTCTACGACGGCGTGGCCGGCGCCGACGAGGCAGCCTCGGCCTCGCTCGCCGCCGAGCAGCTCGGGCGCTTCGAAGCGAACGGGACCGTCCGTCGGGTGGAGGAGCTGATCCTCATGACGGCGCACCACGAGCCGCAGGACGCCGCCGCGGCCCTGCTGAGCGACGCCGATCTGCGCGTCCTGGCCCGCCCCGAGGCCTCCTACCGGCGCTACGTCGACGATGTCCGGCGGGACTACGCCCACGTGAGCGACGCCGACTTTGCGGCGGGCCGCGCGGCGGTGCTGCGCGCCCTCCTCGGCCGCGATCGCCTGTATGCGACACGCGCCGGCCACGAAGCCTGGGAGGCGGCCGCCCGCGCCAACCTGGAGGCCGAGCTGCTCGGCCTCGAGCAGCACCTGGGCTAGCGCGCCGCGGCGCTCACCCCCGGCCAGCGGCTGGAGGGCCGGCCGCGGAAGCCGGCCACCCGGCGACGGGCCTCGCGAGCGGCACCCTCCGAGTGGCGCCCGGCCGCGGAAGCCGGCCACCCGCCGTCGGGCGCCGCCCACAAAAAGGCCAGCGGCCCCTCGCATGAAGCGAGGGGCCGCTGGCTGTGCTTGAGGAGCGGGAGGGTGGCTCAGAAGCCGCCCATGCCGCCCATCTCGTCGGCGCCGGCGGCCGGGGCGTTCTTCTCCGGCTTGTCGGCCACGACGGCCTCGGTGGTGAGGAACAGGCCGGCGATGGAGGCGGCGTTCTGCAGGGCGGAACGCGTGACCTTCACCGGGTCGTTGACGCCGGCGGCCAGCAGGTCCTCGTACACGCCGGTGGCGGCGTTGAGGCCGGAGCCGGCGGGCAGGGACTTGACCTTGTCGGCAACAACGCCCGGCTCCAGGCCGGCGTTGAAGGCGATCTGCTTCAGCGGGGCCTCGATGCCGACCTTGACGATGTTGGCGCCCGTGGCCTCGTCGCCCTCGAGGGAGAGCTTCTCGAAGGCCTTGTTGCCGGCCTGGATCAGGGCCACGCCGCCGCCGGCGACGATGCCCTCTTCCACGGAGGCCTTGGCGTTGCGCACTGCATCCTCGATGCGGTGCTTGCGCTCCTTGACCTCAACCTCGGTGGCGGCGTGGCCCTGATCC
>JALAHE010000149.1 GCA_022712075.1 Galactobacter sp. | reverse complement strand
TGTAGAAATTCTTCGGCTTTGGTACGGCGACGCCGCGGGGTCGGCTCGCGCGCGCGTTTCGCGCGCCCGAGCCGGGCCGAAGACACAGGAAAAACCGCGCAGCGACGTGGCCCCCATCGCGGCGCGGGGGCGGGTGATCCCGTACGCTTGACGGACTATGGACAGCCATTCTCCGTGCCGGCCCGCCGCCCCCGTGCGCCGCGCCGGCAGCCCCAGAACCGCCTCCACCTCCTCCGCCGCATCGGAGCCCGACAGTCCGGGGGGATCGCTTGACCCCCTGACGCCACCGGGCCGCAGGGCGGCCCCGGCCGGCGCCCCGAACGGCGGGTGGACCGCCTGATGGAGTGGCTCTACCTCTTTCTCGGCCTCGTGCTGGTGCTCGGCACCGCCTTCTTCGTGGCCGTGGAGTTCTCGCTGGTTGCGCTGGACGTGCCAAGCGTTCAGCGCCGCATCGACGAGGGCGACACCAAGGCGATCCCGCTCCTGCGGTGCCTGCGTTCGCTCTCCACCCAGCTCTCGGCGGTGCAGCTCGGCATCACCCTGACCACCCTGCTGACGGGCTTCGTCATGGAACCGAGCGTGGGCAAGCTCCTGCACGCGCCGCTCGAGGCCCTCGGCCTCGGGGCCGCGACCGACGCCGTCGCGCTCGTGGTGGCGATGCTCATCGCCACTCTGTTCTCCATGGTGATCGGCGAGCTGATCCCCAAGAACCTGGCCATCGCCGAGCCGTACCGCATCGGGCGTGCCCTGGCCCGGCCCCAGCTCGTCTTCACGGCGATCTTCAAGCCGGCCGTGATCGTGCTCAACGGCTTCGCCAACTGGGTGCTTCACCGCTTTGGCCTGGAGGCCAAGGAGGAGATCTCGGGAGCCCGCACGCCTGAGGAGCTCACGAGCCTGCTGAACCGCTCGGCCCAGCTCGGCACGGTGGATCAGGACACGGCCCGCTTCCTCTCGCGCACCCTGCACTTCGCCGACCGCACGGCGGCCGACGTCATGACCCCGCGCATCCGCATGGAGACGGTGCATGCAGACGATCCGCTCGAGCTGGTCATCCAGACCGCGCGGCACACCGGTTACTCGCGCTTCCCCGTCATCGGGGACGATCCGGACGATGTGCGCGGCGTTGTGCACGTCAAGAAGGCCATCTCCGTTCCGCGCGATCGCCGCGCGGAGCTCGTGGCGGCCACCGTCATGAGCGAGCTGGCGGCCGTCCCGGAGACCGTTCACCTCGATGACCTCATCGGTGAGCTGCGCGCCGCCAATCTCCAGATGGCCGTGGTCCTGGACGAATACGGGGGAACCGCGGGCATGGTGACCCTCGAGGACCTCGTCGAGGAGATCGTCGGCGATGTGCAGGACGAGCACGATCGCCGCCCGGCCGGCGCGGTCCAGGCCGCCGACGGCACGTGGCTGCTCTCCGGGTTGCTGCGCCCCGACGAGGTCTCGGAGCGCATCCCCGGCCTCAAGGTTGCCGACGAGGCGGCCTACGAGACCGTGGGCGGCTACGTCATGGCCCAGCTCGGCCGCGTTCCGCGCATCGGCGATGAGGTCCCGGTGGGCGGGGGAGTCCTCCGCGTCAACATGATGGACGGGCGGCGCGTTGATCGCTTGCAGTTTGTGCCGGTGTCCCCGGTCGAGGACGAAGAGCAGGAGGTGTCCCGATGAGTGATTGGTGGGGCATCGTCTGGCTCGTCGTCCTGTTGGCCGGCAACGCCTTCTTCGTGGCGGCGGAGTTCGCCATCATGTCCGCGCGGCGCTCGCAGATCGAGCCCAAGGCGGACGCCGGGTCCAAGCGCGCCAAGACCGCGCTGACGGCCATGGAGCACGTGAGCGTCATGCTCGCCGTGTGTCAGCTCGGCATCACCGTCTGCTCGCTCCTGATCCTGCAGGTCGCCGAGCCGGCCGTTCATCACCTCTTTGCGGCGCCGCTCGAGGCGCTGCACGTCCCGCACGGCGTGGCCGACACCGCCGGCTTCGTCTTCGCGCTGCTCATCGTGACCTTCCTTCACGTGACGCTCGGCGAGATGGTGCCGAAGAACTTCTCGGTGTCCATGGCCGACAAGGCGGTGCTGCTGCTCGCCACGCCCATGGTGTGGATCGCGCGCGTCATCCGCCCCGTCGTGAACGGGCTGAACTGGATCGCCAACCACGCTGTGCGCGCCTTCGGCTTCGAGCCGAAGGACGAGGTGGCCTCGACGTACACGATCGACGAGGTGCAATCCATCGTCGAGGAGTCGCGGCGCGAGGGCCTCGTGGAGGACGACGCCGGGCTGCTCACGAGCGCCTTCGAGTTCACGAACCGGACGGTGGGGGACATCGCGATCCCGCTGGCCCAGGTCGTGAGCCTCGACGCGGACGCCACGCCGGAGGAGTTTGAGCATGCAGTGGGCCGCACCGGCTTCTCTCGTTTTGTCATGCGCGAGCCCGACGGCGAGCTGGCCGGCTATCTGCACCTCAAGGACGTGATCGTCCTGCCCCCGGAGCTCTACGAGATGCCGATCCCGTTCGCGAAGGTGCGCTCCTTCGTGAACCTGGGGGAGGACGTCGAGGTGGAGGACGCGCTGGAGACCATGCAGCGCACCGGCACGCACGTGGCCCGCGTGCTCGACGCGCAGGGCGAGACGAGCGGCATCCTCTTCTTCGAGGACGTGCTCGAGCAGCTCGTGGGTGAGATTCGCGACGCGACCCAGCAGACGCAGGAGCGCCGCTTCAGCGTGGGGCACGACGACGATCAGTAGCCTTCCAGCCGCCGCCCGCCGCGGGCGGCCACCCGCCTGAGCCGCGCGATCACGCCGGCCCGCCTCACGCGAGGCGGGCCGGCGTCGTCGTTGGTGGCCGAAATGGGCTATGATGAGAATCGTTCTCATTAAGCATCGACGAAAGGCCACCGTGAAGCTCGCCCCCGCACCCCGCCGCACGGCCCTGACAGCACTGGTTGCGGCCGGTGCCCTTGTCCTGAGCGCCTGCGGCGCCTCGGCCCCCAGTCAGGAGGGCTCAAGCGCCTCCGACGGGCTGCGCGTCGTGGCCTCCACGACCGTCTACTCCTCCCTCGTCTCCGAGGTGCTCGGCGGACGCGGCGAGGTCGAGGCGCTGATCTCGTCCTCCGGCCAGGATCCGCACTCCTACGAGGCGAGCGCGCGGGACAAGCTCAAGCTGTCCAAGGCCAGCCTGGTGGTCCTGAACGGCGGCGGCTACGACGCCTTCGCCGAGCAGGTGGTCGATTCGCTCGAACAGCGCCCCCCGGTGCTCGAGGCCTTCGAGGGCGAGGGGCACAGCCACGATCACGCGGAGGAGGCCGACGCGGAGGCGGCGAGTACCGCCGCCGACGACCACGCAGATCACGACCATGCGGATCACGGCCACGCGGACGAATCCCACGCCGAGACCGAGGCGGCGGCCGCCGAGACCGCCGACGCGGACCATGCGGAGCACGACCACGGCAACGAGCACGTCTGGTACGACCTGCACCTCATGAAGGATTTTGCCGGCCGCATCGGCGAGGAGCTCTCGGCGATCGACCCGGACGGGGCGGCCGGCTACCGCGAGCGCGCCGCGGCGCTGCAGAGCACGCTCGGCGGGCTGGAGGAACGCGTCGAGGCGCTGCAGACGGTGGCCAAGGGGCGCGGCTACCTCATGACGGAGCCCGTGGCGCAGTCCCTCCTGGAGGACGCCGGTCTCACCAACAAGACCCCGGACGGGCTCGCCGAGGCCATCGAGGAGGGGGACGAGATCTCCCCGCTCGCGCTCAAGCGGGCGCAGGACGCCCTGCGCTTCGGATCCGTGACCGTCCTCGCCTACAACGAGCAGACCACCGACGAGCAGACGACCCTGATCAAGGCAACGGCCGAACAGGCCGGCGTCCACGTCCTCAGCGTATCGGAGACCCCCGGGGCCGACGAGGACTACCTCACGTGGATGGGCTCCACCATCGATGCCCTGGAAGGTGCCCTCAAGTGAGCGAGACCCCCGCCCTCTCGCTGCGCGACGCCTGCGTCGACTTCGGCGATCGCACACTGTGGAACGGCCTCGACCTCGATGTCATGCCGGGCGAGTTTGTCGCCGTCCTCGGCCCCAACGGCTCCGGCAAGACCACCCTGATGCGCGTGCTCCTTGGCATGCAGAAGCTGACCCACGGCACGGCCGAGGTGGCAGGCAAGCCGGTCGGGCACGGCTCGCGCAGCGTGGGCGTGATCCCTCAGCAGCGCCCGCTGCCGGAGGGGACGCCGCTGCGCGCGCGCGACCTCGTGGCGCAGGGGCTCGACGGCACCTCGTGGGGCCCGCGCTTCCTCGATCCCCGCCGCAAGCGCATCGATGCACGGGTGGATGAGCTGCTCGAACGGGTCGGCGCCACGAGCTACGCGGATCGACCGGTCTGGACGCTCTCCGGCGGAGAGCAGCAGCGCCTGCGCGCGGCCCAGGCCCTCGCGACGGACCCCGCGGTGTTGCTGTGCGACGAGCCGTTGCTCTCGCTCGATGTGGCGCACCAGGAGGAGGTCACCGCCCTCATCTCGGCGCAGGCCAAGCAGCACAACGCCGCCGTGCTCTTCGTGACGCACGAGATCAATCCCGTGCTCCCGTACGTCGACAAGGTCCTCTACCTGGCAGGCGGCCGCTTCACCGTTGGCACGCCGGACGAGGTCATCACCTCCGAGTCGCTCACGCGGCTCTTCGGCCGTCCCGTCGATGTGGTGCGCGTGGGCCAGCGCGTCGCGATCCTCGGCGGGGACGACCACGCCCATCACGAGCACGACCACGAGGCCCCGGAGGACAACGCATGAACCACGCATCCGATCTGATGCTGAGCGCCGCCGGCTCGCAGTGGTGGGAGAAGGTCTTCTCCTTCCAGGACTACGGCGAGCTGATCGGCCTGCTCTGGCCCTCGCTCGTGGCCGGTGCCGTCCTCGGTGTCGTGGGTGGCGTCGTGGGCGTCGTCGTCATGGCCCGCGACATGGGCTTTGCCGTGCACGGCATCTCGGAGCTCTCGTTCGCAGGAGCCGCGGCGGCCCTCCTGCTTGGCATGGACGTGGTCACCGGCTCGATCGTCGGTTCCATCATCGCCGCGCTGCTCCTGGGCCTACTGGGAGCCGGGGCGCGCGAGCGCAACGCCATCACGGGCGTGCTCATGCCGTTCGGCCTGGGCCTCGGCATCCTCTTCCTGGCGCTCTACGAGGGGCGCAGCGCCAACAAGTTTGGCCTGCTCACGGGCCAGATCGTGGCGGTGGACGAGGCGAAGGTGACAACCATGGTGGTGGGAGCCATCGTGGTGCTGGTGGGCATGGCCATCATCTGGCGCCCGCTCATGTTCGCCTCGACCGATCCCTGGGTTGCGGCGGCGCGCGGCGTGCCGGTGCGCGGTCTCTCCGTGACCTTTGTGGTGCTGCTTGGCCTCTCGGTGGCCATGGCGATCCAGGTCGTGGGAGCCCTCTTGGTGCTCTCTCTGCTCATCACCCCCGCTGCGGCGGCGCTACAGCTGACGGCCCGCCCCGGCAAGGCGGTGGCGCTGTCGGTGACCTTCGCCCTCATCAGCGTGGTGGGCGGCATC
>JALAHE010000148.1 GCA_022712075.1 Galactobacter sp. | reverse complement strand
TGAGCAAGGTGGCCCTCCCCGAGGCCCGCCCCGCGCTCGTCGCGGCCATCACGACCACCGTCGTGACGCTGGTTGGCTACTCGGCCATGGCCGGCCTCATCGGCGGCGGCGGCCTGGGTCGCCTCGCCTACAACTACGGCTATCAGCGCTTCGAGTTCGGCATCATGCTCGTCGTCCTCGTGATCATGATCGTGCTGGTCCAGCTCATCCAATTCATCGGCGACCGCCTCACGCGGCTCGTCGACCACCGCTAGGCCCCACGGCCCGGCCCCTCGTTTTCCCGGCCGCAAGCCGGGGCCGCAGCAGGTAGCCGCCAGCTGCACCACCGCCGGAGCATCGGTTCCCCCGATCCCGGCCCGTCACTCAAGGAGCACTCACCGTGCGCAAGAAGTTCTCGTTCGCGGCCATCGCGGCCGTGGCCGCCCTCGCCCTGTCCGCCTGCGGTGGTGGCGGTTCGACCGCCTCGTCCTCCTCGGCTCCCGCCCTGGATCCGGCCAAGCCGGTCACCGTCAAGGTCGCCGCCTCGCCCATCCCGCACGCGCAGATCCTGCAGTTCGTTCAGGACAACCTGACCAAGGATTCGGGCATCACCCTCGACATCGTCGAGATGGACGACTACATCACGCCCAACACGTCCCTGCAGGACAAGTCGGTCGACGCCAACTACTTCCAGCACGAGCCCTACCTGAAGGCTCAGTCCGAGGAGAAGGGCTACAAGTTCGCCCACGGCGCCGGCATCCACCTGGAGCCCATCTCGGCCTACTCGGACAAGTACACCTCCGCCGCGGACATCCCGGAGGGCTCCACCATCGCCATCACGAACGACGCCTCCAACCAGGTGCGTTCGCTGAAGGTGCTGCAGGACGCCGGTGTGCTGAACAACATCACGGACACCGACACCGCCCTGGCGATCTCCGGCGACGCCAACGCCGAGAAGAACCCCAAGAAGTTCATCTTCAACGAGATGAACCCCGAGGTCGTCGTGCAGCAGATCAAGGACCCCAAGGTCGCCGCCGCCATCGTCAACGGCAACTTCGTGCTCAGCGCCAAGATCGACCTGAAGCCGATCGCCGTTGAGTCCGCCGAGAACAACCCTTACGCCAACTTCCTGGTGTGGCGCGAGGGCGAGGAGACCCCGGCGATCAAGAAGCTCGACGAGCTCCTGCACTCCGCCGAGGTCAAGGCGTTCATCGAGAAGACCTGGCCGGACAAGAACGTCATCCCGGCGTTCTGATCCCTCCGCTCTTCACGCTGTAGCAAGGCACAGGGCCGGTTCCCCTCACGGGGAACCGGCCCTTTCCGCGTCCCTGGCCCCCGGTCGGAGGGGCACAAAGAAACGCGGCACGACGGCGAGTGGTGACCACCCGCCGTCGTGCCGCGTTACGCGGGCCGTGCGGCCCGCCGGATCAGTCCTGCGGCGCCTTCGCCGCCGCGGCTGCAGCGGCGGCGGCCGGGAGCGCGGAGACGATGCGGTCCATGGCCGCGTCGTCGTGGGCCGCCGAAAGGAACCACGCCTCGAAGACGGACGGCGGCAGGTAGACGCCGGACTCAAGCATGGAGTGGAAGAACGGCGCGTAGCGCCAGCCCTCCTGGGCCTGCGCGTCGGCGTAGTTGTGCACGCCGGCCTCGGAGGTGCCAAAGGCCACCGAGAAGAGGCTGCCTGCCACCTGGAGCGAGTGGTCGACGCCGGCGGCGTTGAAGGCGGCCGTGAGCTCGTCCTGCAGCTGCAGCGAGCGAGCGTCGATGTGCGCGTAGACCTCGGAGGTCGCGTGCTCGAGCGTGGCGATGCCCGCGGCCGTGGCCACGGGGTTACCGGAGAGCGTGCCCGCCTGGTAGACGGGGCCGAGGGGGGCCAGGTACTCCATGACCTCCTGGCGGCCGCCGATCGCCGCGGCGGGCATGCCGCCGCCGATGACCTTGCCGAAGGTGAACAGGTCGGGGACCCAGCCCTCCTCGCGGCCCGTGAGGCCCCAGTAGCCAGCGTCGGAGGCGCGGAAGCCCGTCAACACCTCGTCGATGATGAGGAGCGAGCCGTGCTGGGCCGTGATCTCGCGCAGGTAGGCGTTGAAGCCCTCCTCCGGCGCCACGACGCCCATGTTGCAGGGCGCTGACTCCGCGATGACCGCGGCGATGCGCGGGCCGAACTCGGCGAACGCAGCGACGAGCGCCTCGCGGTTGTTGTACGGCAGGACCAGGGTCTCGGCCGTGACGGCGGCCGGCACGCCGGCCGAGCCGGGCAGGGCCAGCGTGGCCAGGCCGGAGCCGGCCGCGGCCAGGAGCGCGTCCACGTGGCCGTGGTAGTTGCCGGCAAACTTGATGATCAGGTCGTGGCCCGTGAAGCCGCGGGCCAGGCGGATGGCCGTCATGGTGGCCTCGGTGCCCGTGGAGACCATGCGCACGCGCTCCACGCCGCCCATGCGGTTCGCGATGAGGCGGGCCAGCTTCGACTCGTCCGGCGTCGAGGCGCCGAAGGAGAGGCCGTGGTCAACGGCGCGGTGCACCGACTCGATGACGGCGGGGTGCGAGTGGCCGAGCAGCGCTGGGCCCCACGACATCACGAGGTCGACGTACTGCTTGCCCTCGACGTCGGTGACGTGGGCGCCGTGGGCGTCAACGAGGAACGGCGGGACGCCGCCCACGGAGCCGAAGGCGCGCACGGGAGAGTTCACGCCGCCCGGCATGATGGCCTGGGCCGAGGCGAATTCCTGGGCGTTGGTGGTCATGTTCAGCCTTCCTTGATCCACTGGGCGAGCTCGGCGGCCCAGTAGGTGAGCACCTGGTCGGCGCCGGCGCGGCGCAGGCCAAGGACGGATTCTTCGATGGCGGCACGGCGGTCGATCCAGCCGTTCGCTGCGGCGGCCTCGATCATCGAGTACTCGCCTGAAATCTGGTAGGCGGCCACGGGCACGGGGCTCATGGCGGCGACGTCGGCCAGGATGTCCATGTAGGCCATGGCGGGCTTGACCATGACGATGTCGGCGCCCTCCTCCAGGTCCAGCTCCACCTCGTACAGGGCCTCGCGGCGGTTCGCCGGGTCCATCTGATACGTGCGGCGGTCGCCCTTGAGCTGGGAGTCCACTGCCTCGCGGAACGGGCCGTAGAACGCCGAGGCGTACTTGGCGGCATAGGCCATGACGAGCGTGTCCTGGTGGCCTGCCTCGTCCAGGGCCTGGCGGATCACGGCGACCTGGCCGTCCATCATGCCGGAGGGGCCGAGCACGTCGGCGCCGGCCTCGGCCTGGGCCACCGCCATCCGGCCGTAGATCTCCAGGGTCGCGTCGTTGTCGACCGAGCCGTCGGCGGCGAGCACGCCGCAGTGGCCGTGGTCCGTGAACTCGTCGAGGCACACATCTCCCATGACGAGCAGGGCGTCGCCCACCTCGGCCTTCACCTCGGCGATGGCGCGGTTGAGGATGCCGTTCGGGTCCACGGCGCCGGAGCCCACGGCGTCGCGCTGCGCTGGCACGCCGAAGAGCATGATGCCGCCCAGGCCAAGGGAGGCGGCGCGGGTCGCCTCCGCCTTGAGCGAATCCAGCGTGTGCTGGACGACGCCGGGCATCGAGGAGATCGGGATGTTGGCCGTGGCGCCCTCGCGGACGAAGGCCGGCAGGATCAACTGGCGCGGGGCCATGCTCGTCTCGGCGACGAGGGAGCGGATGGCGGGGGTGCGTCGCAGGC
>JALAHE010000147.1 GCA_022712075.1 Galactobacter sp. | reverse complement strand
CCTCGACGTGATCGGCGCCTTGATCCGCCGCTTCTTATCCCGGGCCCGACCGCCCCCGCACCCCACCCAAGGAGCACCACGTGCCTACTCCCGTCTCCGAGATCTTGACCCCCGCGCTGCTGCGTGGGTTGCGCACACGCGCCGCGGCGCACGACCGCAACAACACCTTTGCCCACGAGGACCTGGCCTCGCTGCGTCAGGCGGGCTACCTGACCGCGATGCTTCCCAAGGAGCTCGGCGGGCACGACTGGGGCTTCTCAGAGGCCGTCGCGGCCCAACGGCTCGTTGCCGCGCATTCCCCCGGAACGGCCCTCGCGGTCAACATGCACCTCGTCTGGCTCGGCGTGGATCGACTCCTGCGCGCCCGCGGCGACGAGCGGCTGGCCCGCATGCGTGGCTGGGCGGCGGAGGGGGACGTGCTGGCGTTCGGCGTCTCGGAGCCGGGAAACGACGCCGTGTTGTTCGACTCCTTCACCGAAGCGGTGCGCCGCGAGGACGGGGACTACGAACTCACGGGTGCCAAGATCTTCACCTCGCTCTCCGCCGCCTGGACGCGCCTTGGCGTGTTCGGCAAAGAGGGCGAGGGGGAGGACGCGCGCCTGGTCCACGGCTTCGTGGAACGCCAGCCGCGGGTGGAGGTGCTGCCCACGTGGGACGCTCTGGGCATGCGCGCCTCGGCCTCCAATGGCACCAAGCTGGACAGGGCGCTGCTCCGAGCCGAGGACGTGCACAGCGTGCTGCGCGTGGGAGACGCGAGCGATCCGCTCATCTTCGGCATCTTCGCCTCGTTCCTGACCCTCACCGGCTCGGTGTACGTGGGCGTGGCGGACCGCGCCGTCCAGCTCGCCGCCGGGAACCTGACCCTGCGCCGCTCACGCGCCACCCGCGAGAGCCTTTCCCAGGACCCGGCGCTGCGCTGGCGTGTCGCTGAGGCTGGCATGGCGCAGCTGGCGCTCGACGCCCAGGCCCGCCTGCTGGCGGGGGAGCTGGATGCGGGCGCGGACCACGGTGCCTCGTGGTTCCCGCGGCTCGTCACGTTCCGCACGCAGGCGGGGGACACCGCGCGCGAGCTGGTGATGGAGGCGCTCAAGGTGTCCGGGGGGTCCGAGTACTCCAGGGGGACCGAGCTCGAGCGACTCTATCGCGACGTCCTGGCGAGCCTCTATCACCCCTCGGACGCCGAGTCGGCCCACCGCACGGTGGCGGACTGGCTGCTGGGGCCGCTGACGTAGACGGCCCGCGGTGGCGAGGGCGAAGGGCTAGTTGATGATCTCCCCGCGCTGTGCCTCGATCGCCGCCAGGCGCTCGCGCCAGGCGGCGAGGTCCTCGGGGCTGAGTCGCGGCCAGTCGGTGTGTTCCCCCACGACCACAAGCGCTTCCCGCGAGCGGTACGAGCGCGTCGGATTGCCCGGGAACTTCTTGTCCGTCACGTTGGGGTCGTCCTCGAAGGGGCCCGTCGGCTCGACGAGGTACACCCTTGGCGGCGCCTCGCCCGGGGCGAGCTCCGCCGCCAGCCCCGCGCCGTCGGGCAGCGCCGTGAAGTAGATGTGATTCATGATGAGCCCGCTCCGGTAGTTCGAGGGGCGGCCAGCCACGAGGCGATCGCCCGGCACCAGCTGGGCGCGCGTGCCGTGGAAGAAGGGGCCGGATTCCTGGTGTCCGCTCATCGGTCCATCGTAGGTTCAGTCCTGGTGCTCAGCGAGGCGCGCCTCGAGTGGCGCGGCGCTGCTAGCGGGCCGGACCGAGGGAGGACTCGACGCGCATGACGCGCCGGCGCATCCAGTAGCGCCGCGCCCCGCCCTGGTAGATCAGCGTGCGCGCGAGCTCCCAGCGTCCGAACTCCGAGTGCTCCCTCAGGGCGCTGCGGGCGTCGCTGAGCGACTCGCCGGGGCTCAGCGAGATCACGAGGTACTCGTAGGAACTCTCGCCGTGGGCGCGGGTGGGGTCCGCTCGCTCTAGTCGTTGCAACATGGTGGCGCCATTGTGCCAGAGGTGGGGGCCGTTTCCTCGCCGGCGGGGGAGCTGCGCGGCAGCGGTGCGGACCGGGACTGCCGCTCGCGTGCGCGGCGGGGTAGCGTTTGGCCCATGAGCTCCGATCCGCGCCTCGCCCTCGAATCCCTCACCTCGGCCCTCGCCGAGCACCTCAACGCCGTGGCGGCCCGCCGCTCCGACGACGACCCCCGGGTTGACGAGGCCTACGACCGCATCGCCGAGGCCTTCGGGAACTACGAGGATGCGCTGTGGGACGCGTACCAGGAGTCGACCCCGCTCGACCTCTTCGACGAGGACCCCGACGCCGAGGACGATGACGACGACGAGTCGGGCGAGGACACGCAGGCCCCCTGAGTCCGCGGCAAGGGGCCGTGAGGTCGCGCGCGTGAAGTAGGGTTCACTTCCGTGAACTGGTTGTACGCCGCCTTGCTTGGCCTGGTCCAAGGCCTCACCGAATTCCTGCCGATCTCCTCGTCAGCGCACCTGCGCATCGTCGGGGGATTCATGCCGGGCGGTGACCCCGGCGCCGCCTTCACCGCGATCACGCAGCTCGGCACCGAGCTGGCCGTCATCGTCTTCTTCTGGCGCGACATCGTCAGGATCATCAAGCACTGGTTCCTCTCGATCGTCGGCAAGCTGCCTCGCAACGATCCTGACGCGCGCCTTGGCTGGTGGATCATCCTGGGTTCGGTGCCGATCGGCGTGCTCGGCCTGCTCTTCCAAGACCAGATCGACACGACCTTCCGCAGCCTGTGGATCGTCGCCACGATGCTGATCGTCTTCGGCATCCTGCTCGCCCTCGCCGACGCGCTGGGCAAGCAGCGCAAGGAACTGCGGGACATGACGGCAGGGCAGGGCCTGCTCTACGGCCTGTTCCAGGCCCTGGCCCTCATCCCGGGCGTCTCGCGCTCCGGCGGCACCATCACGGGCGGCCTGGCGATGGGCTTCACGCGCGAGGCGGCGGCCCGCTACTCGTTCCTGCTGGCCATCCCCGCCGTGGTGCTCTCCGGCGGCTACAAGCTCGTCAAGTCCCTCGACGAGGGCTTCACGGGCCCCTACGGCTTGGGGGAGACGGCCCTGGCCACCCTCGTCGCCTTTGTCGTCGGCTTCGTCATCATCGGGTGGCTCATGAAGTACATCTCGACGCACTCCTTCCGTGCGTTCGTCTGGTACCGCATCGCCCTCGGTTTCCTGCTCTACCTGCTGCTCGGCCTCGGCCTCATCAACGCCAACGTCTGAGCGCCAGCGCCTTGGTGCCCCGCGCCGTGCCCGTCTTACCCCCTAGGAGTCCTCCCTCGTGCATGCCTGGTCAGCACCCGCCGTTCCCGCCGTTCCCGGGACCCCGCCGCAGTTGCGGCTGCACGACACGGCGGCCGGCGCCGTCGTCCCCGTGACGGCCGAGGGCGCGGCCTCGCTCTACGTCTGCGGCATCACGCCGTACGACGCCACCCACCTGGGCCACGCCAACACCTACGTGGCCTTCGACCTGCTACAGCGCCAGTGGCGCGACGCCGGCCTGCAGGTGCAGTACGTGCAGAACGTGACCGACGTCGACGATCCGCTGCTCGAACGGGCCACCGCCACCGGCGTCGACTGGCGCGAGCTCGCGGAGAGCCAGGTCGAGCTGTTCCGCACCGACATGGAAGCGCTGCGCGTGCTCCCGCCCCAGCACTACGTCGGCGCCGTCGAGTCGATCCCGTGGATCGTCGACGCTGTCGAGGAGCTTGTGCGCCGCGATCTTGCCTACCGCGTGCCTGGCCTTGACGGGGAGCCGGACGGCGACGTCTACTTCGACACCCGCGCCGCCGAGGGCGCCGTGTGGAGCCTCGGCGACGAGTCCCACTACTCGCTTCCGACGATGCTCGAGCTGGCGGCCCAGCGCGGCGGCGACCCGGAGCGGCCGGGCAAGCGCGATCAGCTCGACCCGCTCCTGTGGCGCGTCGAGCGCGCCGGTGAGCCGGCCTGGGAGGGCCGCGCGCTCGGCGCCGGCCGTCCTGGCTGGCACATCGAGTGCTCGCTGATTGCTGCCCACAGCGTGCCGGGGACCCTGACGGTGCAGGGCGGCGGTTCCGACCTGATCTTCCCGCACCACGAGTTCTCGGCCGGGCACACGGCCGCGCTCCTCGAGCGCCCGCTCGCCGAGCACTTCGTCCACACGGGCATGGTCGGCCTCGACGGCGCGAAGATGAGCAAGTCGCTTGGCAACCTCGTCCTCGTCTCGAAGCTGCGCGCGCAGGGCGTGGCACCCGCCGTCATCCGCGCAGTGCTGCTCTCGCAGCACTACCGCGCCGACTGGTTCTACGAGCACGACATGCTCGAGACCGCCTCGCAGCGCCTGGCGGCGTGGTCGGCAGCCTCGCTCGTGACCAGCTTCGAGCGCGCCGAGTCCCTCGTGGCGGCGCTGCGTGCCGCGCTGGCCGAGGACCTTGATGCGCCCGCCGCCCTGGCGGCCCTGGACGCCTGGGCCGCCGCCCCGGCATCGGCGCCCGACGCCGCCGCGACGGCCTTGGTGCGCGACGCCGCCGACGCGCTCTTGGGCCTCTCGCTGGCCTGAGCGCGCCCCACCCGCTTCACCAGACGGCGCCAAGGCCGGGTCCGAACCCGGTTTTGGCGCCGTCTCGCGTTGGCTGGGGCTCAGGTGCGCCCGAGGAGGCGCGCGAAACCGTCGGCGATTTCCTCGCCGGACGGCTGGCCGGAGGGTTGCAGCCGCTCCCACACCCGCACGAGCGAGGCCACCCGCGGGTCGTGCAGTAGCAGTTCGTCGGCGCCGCGGCGCCACGCCTCGGCGTCGTCGTACAGGCCGCGGTCGAGCACCGGTGAGCCGATGAGCCGTTCCGCCGCCTCGATGAGGCGCACGGCGGCCGCCGGTTGCGGCGCCTGGGCGGCATAGGCCGGCACGGTGACGAGCAGGACGGCACTGTCCCCGCCGGCCAGCGGGTCCACGCGCAGGGGCAGCTCCGAGCGGTGGCTGGCCCGCCCGGACTGGGCGAGGAGCAGCAGCACCCGGGTGCCCGGCTCGGCGGCGAGTCGGGCGGCCAGGGCCGCTTCGGCGCCGGGCGCGGCTCCGTGCACCGGCGCGGGGGAGGGGGCGAGCCCCCAGGCCGCGCGCAAGCGTTCGGCGGCCAGGCTCGCCGCCCCGCCGGCGTCTGAGGCGCCCCTGCCCACCACCAACGTGGGTCGCGCCGCCCCCGGAATCTGCGTCATGGAACCACGGTAGGCCACGGCGCCGCGCGGGCGGGTCAGCCCGCGGCACGCCGTAGACTTCTTCTCATGCCCGCCACCGGAACTACGCGCCCCTGGTACGACCGGCCCTTGCGTCTCGGCGCTGTGGCCGGGGTCCCCGTAGCGGTCTCCACCTCGTGGATCTTGGTGACCGTGGGCATGGTCGTCATCTTTGCCCCGCAGATCCGCCGGACCCTGCCCGAGCTCGGGTGGGTCGCCGCTGGCGCGGTCGCCTTGGCCTACACGCTCATCCTCGCCGTCTCGGTGCTGCTGCACGAGGTGGCCCACGCCTTGGCCGCCCGCGCCGTCGGGTGGAGAGATTCAAGCATCGAGATCACCCTCTGGGGCGGACACACGAGCTTCGAGGCGCACGAGGAAAGCCCGGGGAAGTCGCTCTTCGTGTCCGTCGTGGGACCCCTCGTCAATCTGCTGCTCGGCGGCCTCGGCCTGGTGCTCCAGCACACCTGGGCGCCGCAGGGCGTGAGCGAGCTGCTGCTCTACATGGCAGTGTGGTCGAACTTTGCCGTCGGCGTTTTCAACCTCCTCCCGGGGCTCCCGCTGGACGGCGGGCGCGTGGTCGAGGCCATCGCGTGGAAGCTCACCGGTTCCCAGGCCAAGGGCACCATCGCCGCCGGTTGGGCCGGCCGAGTGGTGGTGATCGCGGTGGTCGGCGGAGTCGTCTTCGCGCTCCTGCGCGGGGGCTTCACGCCGGGTCTGCTCACCTTTGCGGCGCTCGCGCTCGTCCTGGTGCCGCTGTGGAGCGGCGCGGGGCGCTCGCTGCAGAACGGGCGCCTGCGCCTGCACCTCGAAGGCCTGCAGGCTTCCGCCCTGCTGCGCCCAGTGCAGCTGCTCCCGCCAGGGACCAGCGTCGCGGGCGCCGAGGCGGCGGGCGTCCTCTACGGCACCGTGGTGCTGGCCAGCGCCCCGGACGGCGGCCTCCTGCGCGTCCTCCCCGAGGCGGTGCTCGCCGTGCCCGAGTCGCTGCGCGGGGGCACCCCTGCCAGCCAGGCGGGCGTTCCAGCCGACGACGGCGCTGTCGTGAGCACGGACGCCGACGGCGATCGACTCGCCCGCGCCGCCCTTGAATCCATCAGTGGCACCGTGCTCGTCGTCGACGAGTCCGGGCGCTGCGTCGGCGCCGTGCGCCGAGAAGACGTCGTGGCGGCCATCCAGGACCGTCCAAGGAAGGAACCCCTGCAGTGAACAACGAGCTTTCCGCCTCGCCGACCGGTGCCGATCACCGGCGCGGACCCCTGCGCGCCGGCGAACGCGTGCAGATCACGGACGAGAAGCGCCGCATCAACACCATCACCCTGAACATCGGTGGGGAGTTCCACTCGCACGTCGGCGTGCTCAAGCACGACGCGATGATCGGCGAGCCGGAGGGCAGCGTCGTCGAGAACAACGAGGGCGTGCGCTATCAGGTGCTGCGCCCGCTGCTGAAGGTCTTCGTCCTGTCGATGCCGCGCGGCGCGGCAGTGGTCTACCCCAAGGATGCTGGGCAGATCGTCACGATGGGCGACATCTACCCCGGCGCCAATGTGGTCGAGGCCGGCGTCGGCTCCGGCGCCCTGACCATCTCGCTGCTGCGCGCCGTGGGCGACGGCGGCACCGTGCACTCCTTCGAGCGCCGCGAGGAGTTCGCCGACGTGGCGCGCGGCAACGTGGCAACGATGTTCGGCTCCATGCCCCCGGCCTGGTCGCTCTCCATCGGCGACTTCCAGGAGGAGGTCCTGAAAGCCAAGGCTCTCGGCAGCGTGGACCGCGTGGTCCTGGACATGCTGGCGCCCTGGGAGTGCCTGGACGCCGTCGCCACGGTGCTCGCGCCCGGCGGCGTGTGGGTCAACTACGTCGCGACCGTCACGCAGCTCTCGCGCGTGGTCGAGGCGATCCGCGCCGACGGACGCTTCACCGAGCCCGATTCCTTCGAATCGATGGTCCGCGGCTGGCACGTGGACGGCCTCGCCGTTCGCCCGGATCACCGCATGGTGGCGCACACCGGCTTCCTCATGACCACGCGCCGCCTGGCCGACGGCGCCGTGGGCATCCCGCACGCCAAGCGCGTCAAGGAGGCGAGCTACTCAGCCGAGGACCTCTCCGCCTGGACCCAGGACCACGCCGAGGAGGCGTGGGTGCCGGAGGCGTTGGGCGAGCGCGGCGTGAGCGTGAAGAAGCTGCGCAAGTCAGGCCGCGAGGCCCTGCGCACCGCCGCGGCCGGCGGCGCCGACGTGAGCGCCGAGCTCGCGGAGGCGATGGAGCGCACCGTGCCGCAGCCGGGCACCCCGGAGGTCGACGCTCAGGACTGAGCGCGGCCGCGCGCGAGCGCAACAGCAGCGAGGGCGTTTCGCCTGGTGGACTCGATGTCGCCGGCGGGACGCCCTCGCGGCAAAATGAGGGACGACCCATCAGCTTCAGGAGGAGCACCCATGAGCACCCCGGCGGCCCAAGACGGCCTGCGCACCGAGTTGAGCGATGCCCGCAAGCGCGCCCTCGAGCTATCCGGCAAGCTCCAGGAGGTCAGCACCCAGAATTCTCGCCTTGTCGATGCCCTGCAGCGCGCCCGCGAAAAGATGGAGGGCATGCGCCAGGCCCTCGAGCACGACGGCGACCTGCCGTTCGGGCACGGCGTGGTGGTGCGCGTGCACCGCGGCGGCACGGCGGCTCCGGGGACCTCCATCAAGTCGGCGGACGTCCGTAGCGTCGACGTCGCCCACGGCGGGCGCCGCGTCCGCACGAGCGTCTCCCCGCTCGTCGACTTTGCGGGCCTGCGTCCGGGCACCGAGGTGCTGCTCAACGAGGCCCTCGTGGTCGTGGCGCTCCTTCCCCAGCAGGGGACGGGTGAGCTCATGACGGTCAAGGAGGTGCTCCCGGGGGAGCGGCTCCTCGTGAGCGGCCCCGCTGACGATCAGCGCGTCGTCGTGCTGGGCGGCGAGCTGACCGCCACCCCGCCGCGGCCCGGGGAACTGGTCCTCGTGGAGCAGCGCTCCATGGTCGCGACCCAGGTGGTCCGCCCCCAGGGGTACTCGGCCCTCGAACTCGAGCACGTGCCGGAGACGCGCTACGCCGACATCGGCGGCCTCGGCCCCCAGATCGAGGCGATTCGCGACGCCGTTGAGCTGCCGTTCCTGCACTCCGAGCTCTTCGCAGAGCATCAGCTGCGCGCGCCCCGCGGTGTGCTCCTGTACGGCCCTCCCGGCTGCGGCAAGACGCTCATCGCGCAGGCTGTGGCCCACTCGCTCTCGGAGGAGGCGGGCACGCGCGGCTACTTCCTCAACATCAAGGGCCCCGAGCTGCTGGATAAGTACGTGGGCGAGACCGAGCGGCAGATCCGCCTGATCTTCGACCGCGCCCGCGACAAGGCGGCGGCCGGGCACCCCGTCGTGATCTTCTTCGACGAGATGGACGCGCTCTTCCGCACGCGCGGCACGGGCGTCTCCTCCGACGTCGAGACCACCATCGTCCCGCAGCTGCTCGCAGAGATCGACGGCGTGGAGAAACTCGAGAACGTCCTCGTCATCGGCGCCACCAACCGCGAGGACATGCTGGATCCGGCCCTCCTGCGCCCGGGCCGCCTCGATGTGAAGGTGCGCATCCGCCGCCCGGATCGCGAGGGCTCCGGCCAGGTGCTCTCGCTCTACCTCAACGACACGGTGCCGCTCGCCTCCGCCGAGCTGGAGCACTACGGCTCGGCGGCCGGTGCCGCGGCCGGGTTGTGCGATGTCGCGGTGGAGGAGATCTTCCGCCGCGACTCCATGACGGCCATGCTGGAGCTGACCGACGAGGACGGCACGGTGACCGTGCTGCACCGCGGGGACCTGGTCTCCGGCGCCTCGCTGCGCAACATCGTGGACCGCGCCAAGCGCGCGGCCATCAAGCGCGTCCTGGCCGGCGGCGAGCGCGGCCTCGACGCCGAGCTCGTGCGCCACGCCGTGCAGGACGAGTTCGCCGAGCTGGGTCAGATGCCGGCCAGCGGCGATCCCGAGGAGTGGGCCCGCGTGTCCGGGCGCCGCGGTGCCCGGCTCGTGAAGGTGCGCTCGCTGGCGGCCGGCGCGTGAGCGCGACCCAGCCGCGCGACGTTGGGCCCCAGCCGCCCCGGCCCGGCGCCGACGGGCTCGGGGCGCCAGCCGGGCTACGCCCCGGCTCCCGTATCATGGGCACGGAGACCGAGTTCGGCGTCCTGGCGCCCGGCGCGCCCGGACTGAGCCCCACCCAGCTCAGCGCAGCGGTCACCACGGCCATGGTGGAGGTGGCCGAGGAGCTCGGCTCGCGCGGCGCCGGCGCGCCGTGGGACTACGTCCACGAGCGCCCGTTGGACGACGCCCGCGGCTTCAGCCTGGACCGGGCCGAGGCCCACGAGAGCCAGCTGACCGATGAGGGAAACGTCCTCGACGCGCGCCAGATCGGGCTCGAGGACGGCGACGCGTGGGCCCAGCTCAAGGAGGAGTCCTCCATCCTCATGAACCTCGTCCTCGGCAACGGCGCGCGCTTCTACGTTGACCACGCGCACCCCGAGTACAGCTCCCCGGAGACCACGAACGCGTGGGACGCCGTGGAGTGGGACCTCGCGGGTGATCGCTTGGCGGCCCGCGCCGCCGAGCTCGCGGGGGAGCGCCTCGGCGCCGAGGTGCTGCTGCACAAGAACAACACCGACGGCAAGGGTCAGAGCTACGGCACCCACGAGAACTACCTCGTGCCGCGCTCGGTGCCCTTCCAGGCGCTCGTCGCCGGCCTATTGCCCTTCTTCGTGACGCGGCAGGTCACGTGCGGCGCCGGCCGGGTCAGCCTGGGGCGCCGGGGCGAGCGCCCCGGCTTCCAGATCTCCCAGCGCGCCGACTTCTTCGAGAACACGGTGGGCCTCGAGACCACCATCCGCCGGCCCATCGTCAACACGCGCGACGAGCCGCACGCCGACGACTCGCGCTGGCGCCGTCTGCACGTCATCCCCGGCGACGCAAACCTCGTGCCGACCTCGGCGCTCGTCCGGCTCGGCTCCACCTCGCTCGCGCTGCGGCTCATCGAGGACGGGCTCGCCCCCGCCATCACGCTGGCCGATCCCGTGGGGGACCTGGCCCGGGTCTCCCACGACCCCACCCTGAGCACCGTGCTCGTGGCGGACGGCGGGCGCCGGCTCAGCGCCCTCGACATCCAGGAGGCCTACCTCGAGGCGGCCGAGCTGCACTACGGTGCCGAGCCTCACGCCGAGGCGACGGCCCTCACGTGGTGGCGCCGCGCCGTCGACGCCCTGCGTGCCGACGACGGGACGGCTGAGCGTTTCGTTGAGTGGAAGGCCAAGCAGGCGCTCCTGGAGGGGTATCGCGAACGCGGCGGCCTCGAGTGGGACAGCCCCAAGCTCGCCCTCATCGATCTGCAGTGGGCGGACCTTCGCGCGGGCAAGGGCCTGGCGGCCGCGCTCATGGCGCGCGGCACCATCGAGTCGCTCGTCTACCCGGAGGCGATCGAACGAGCCATGGTGACGCCGCCGGAGGACACGCGCGCGTGGACGCGCGGCAGGAGCATCACGCGCTTCCCCGAGGCAGTCGTTGCCGCAAACTGGGACTCGCTCTCGCTCGCGCTCGAGTGCCTTCCGCAGGTCCAGCGGGTGGGGCTTCCCGATCCGTGGGCGGCCACGGCCGCCCAGACCAAGGGAATGTTCGACGACGGGGCGCGGGTTCAGGAGCTCATCAAGTCGTTGCGGGGCCTGGCCTAGCGCCGCCGCGTGGCAGGATGGGTTCCATGGCACAGGAGCGAATGCAGGGCAAGCCCAGCGCGTGGGAGCAGGCACAGGTCAACGAGACGGAGGCCCTCGGCGCCGTCAAGGGCAGCCGCGACGCCGGAGTCGACGATCTGCTTGACGAGATCGACGGCCTGCTGGAGACCAACGCCGAGCAGTTCGTGAAGGGCTACGTCCAAAAGGGCGGCCAGTGATCACTCGCGTCATCGGCCTCGAGACCGAGTACGGTCTGGCCTACGACGCCGGCGCCACGCGCCCGCAGACCACCGAAGAGGTTGCACGGCGGCTCTTCGCGCCGGTGGTCGAGTGGGGTCGCTCCACCAATGTCTTCCTTCTGAACGGCTCTCGGCTCTACCTCGACGTTGGCTCACATCCCGAGGTGGCAACGGCAGAGTGCGTGGATCCGCTCGAGCTCCTGGAACAGGACCGGGCCGGCGTGCTGACGCTCGCGAGGCTCGTGACGACGGCCGAGGAGTCCCTGCGCTCCGACGGGCTGGCGGGGAAGATTCATCTCTTCCGCAACAATGTTGACTCGGCAGGCAACTCCTTTGGCTGCCACGAGAACTACCTCATCCCGCGGCGCCTTGAGTACCGCCGCCTGACCGAGCAGCTCCTGCCCTTCCTCGTGACGCGGCAACTGCTCTCCGGTGCCGGGCACGTGGCCAAGACCGAGGACGGTCCGCGGCTGGTGCTCTCCCAACGCGCCGAGCACATGTGGGAGGGCGTTTCCGCGTCCTCGACCCGTTCGCGCCCCATGATCAACACGCGCGACGAGCCGCACGCCGACGCCGAGCGCTTCCGCCGCCTGCACGTCATCGTGGGCGACACCAACATGGCCGAGGGCTCCACGCTGCTCAAGACGGTCTCCACCTCCCTGGTGCTCTCGCTCCTGGAGGCGGCGCGGGTCATGCCCTCGTGGGCCATCGCGAACCCCGTGAAGGCCCTGCGCGACATCTCGCGTGACGCCAACGGCACCACGCTCGTGACGCTTGCCGATGGGCGCACGGTCACGGCGCTGCAGATTCAGGAGTACTTCCTGGAGGCCGCCGCCGCGCACGCCGCCGCGGAGGGCATCGCCCACGGCCTCGTGGCCGAGGTTCTCGACCTGTGGCGTCTGACGCTGGCCGCCTGGGCCGGGGGAGACTTGGATGCCATCAAGGGCACCCTCGACTTTGCCGCCAAGCGCGAGCTGCTCACGCGCTACGCGGAGCGGCAGGGGCTGGCCTTGGACGACCCCAAGGTGGCCCGCCTCGAGCTGGCCTATCACGACGTGGCCCCTGGTGCCGGCCTGCGGGAGTCCCTCGAATCCCGCGGCCTGCTGCGCCGATTCACTGACGCGTCCCGGGTCGAGGCGGCCCAGGAGACCCCGCCGAGCGGAACGCGCGCGCAGCTGCGCTCGCGCTTCCTGGCTGCGGCGCGTGAGGCAGGCGTGGAGCACCAGGTCGACTGGTTGCACCTGAAACTCACCGAGGACCCCGGCCGCACCGTTCTGCTGCCGGATCCCTTCGCCACGAGCGACGCCGCGGCCGAGGCACTCATCGATGAGCTCCTAGGCTGATTCACAGCGCCAACTTGTAGGCTTCAATGCAGTTGGGTCCGTTGTGGCCCGCCCGAATCTTTCCCCAACGAAAGCGATGAATTGCCGTGCGTAAGCTCTCCGCTGCCGTCCTGGCCGGCGTCCTCCTCCTGACCGTGAGTGCCTGCGGCCAGTCCTCGAGCGCGGGGTCCAGCTCCAGTGCCTCCGCGTCCTCGAGCGCCAGCGCCTCCACCGCGGCTCCCGGCAACGGCAAGTTCGCCGACGTGAAGGTTGAGATCCAGGACGGCGGCAAGTCCGCGCCCAAGGTGACGGTGCCCGAGTCCCTCGCCGACGGCAAGGCCTCCACGGCTTCGCTGGTGCAGGACGGCGACGGTGCAGCCCTCAAGGCGGGCCAGAAGCTGCAGCTCAACCTCGCCTACTACTCCTCGGCCGACGGCTCCGCCCAGGACAGCTCGACCTACTCCACGGCGCAGTCGGTGGCCCTGACCGAGTCGAACTTCGCCAACCTCGGCGATGCCTACAAGCTGCTGAGCAAGGCCAAGGTGGGCGCGACCGTCATGGTCTATGCCCCGGCCACCGTCACGCAGAGCTCCGGCATGATCATGGTCCTGCACGTCTCCGAGGCCAAGGACCCGGCCATCGCCTGGAAGAAGTCGACCGAGGCCTCCCCGAGCGCCCTCGAGATCAAGGCGAGCGGCGACG
This sequence comes from Galactobacter sp., assembly GCA_022712075.1. Taxonomy (GTDB): domain Bacteria; phylum Actinomycetota; class Actinomycetes; order Actinomycetales; family Micrococcaceae; genus Galactobacter. The sequence continues at coordinate 5,313 of JALAHE010000147.1, read as the reverse complement.
GCTACGCCATCACCATCCCCAAGGGCGATGCCCCGAGCAAGCTCGAGGTGAAGGTCCTCAAGGAGGGCACCGAGGGCGAGGCCGCCACGGCCACGTCCCAGGTGACGGCCTTCTACTCGGGCGCTCAGTGGGAGAATGCCACGGAGTTCGACGGCAACTTCGAGGGCACCGAGGCCACCTTCGGACTCGACCAGGTCATCAAGGGCTGGACGAACGGCCTGAAGGGCCTCAAGGCCGGCTCCGTCGTGGCGCTGACCATCCCCGCGGACCAGGCCTACGGCGACACGTCCACGAGCGGCCAGCCCACCGGCCCGCTGGTCTTCATCGTGAAGCTCACGAAGGTTGCCCCCGCGGCCGCCTCGTCCTCCGCCTCCTCCTCCAACTGACCCGTTCACTCACCCCCTTTAGGAGCACGCCATGTCCTTTGGACAGCGCAACTTTGACCTCGACCGAGGCAAGCCGGAGATCGATTTCCCGGGCGTCGACGCCCCCGCCGAGCTGGTCATCACCGACCTGATCGAGGGCACCGGCACCGAGGTCAAGGCCGGAAACACGGTCTCGACCCACTACGTGGGCGTTGCCTGGAGCACGGGCGAGGAGTTCGACGCCTCGTGGAACCGCGGCACCCCGCTGGACTTCACGGCCGGCATCGGCCAGGTCATCGCCGGCTGGGACCAGGGCCTCATCGGCATGAAGGTCGGCGGGCGCCGTCGCCTCGAGATTCCCGCCCACCTGGCCTACGGCCACCGCGGCGCCCCGCCGGTCATCGGCCCCGACGAGGCCCTGATCTTCGTGGTCGACCTCGTGGCTGTCCGCTGAGCGCGAACCACTCCCGAGAACTCCCCGGTCACCCACCGCCTTGCGCGTGGGGGCCGGGGAGTTCTCGTATAGCCTGAAGTGGTGTCCAGCACCGAGAACAAGCCCGATCGCACGGAGAAGCTGGTCAGCCTCACGTATGCGCTGACCACGACCCGCATCGGCTACACGCGCGCCCAATTGCGCGGCATGGTTGATGACTACGCGGGCCTGAGCGACGAGGCGTTCGAGCGCAAGTTCGAGCGAGACAAGGAAACCCTGCGCAATCTCGGGGTCGTGATCGTCGACGGCAAGGGCCGAGGCGAGAGCTCCTGGGATGCCGGGGACCCCGAGCGCCGTTACCGCGTACTCCCCAACGAGTACCCGCTGCCGGCCCTTGAGCTGGACGCCACGGAAGCAGCAGTGCTTGGCCTCGCGGCCCGCGTCGTCGCCGGTGGCGGCCTGGGGCGGCAGGCGGCCCGCGCCGCCGAGCGCCTTGGCCTCAGCAGCGAGCTGAGCGAACCGGCCTTCAGCGCCGTCATCGATACTGAGGCCGAGCACCTCGAACCCCTGATTCGTCACGCGGCCCTCGGCAACCCGGTCAAGTTCACTTACCGGACGGCCGATGGACGCACCGAGCCACGCGCCGTCATGCCCTGGGGCCTCGGCCACCGTCACGGCCACTGGTATCTCGCGGCCGGCGACACGCGCCGCGACGGCGAACGACTCTTCCGGCTCGATCGGATCCAGGGCTCCGTCGCCCAGCTCTCGCCGAAGGCCGAGGACTACGTGCCTCAGGCCTACGGGCGCCCCGATCGCTTCAGCATGGCGGCCGCCCTCGACCGCCTCGAGCTCGCCTCCCCGTCGGGGACCGCGCGCCTCCTCGTGCAGGAGGGGACCGGAGGCGCCCTCGCGGCCCGCGCCCGCGTGCGCACCCACGGTGCGGACGGTGTTGTCCTCGAGGTCAACTACCGGGACACCCGGTCGTTGGCGGCCGAGGTCGCAGCCGAGGGAGCCCGCGTCGTGGGGCCGGCTGACCTCGCCGCCGAGGTGGTGCGCGTGTTGGCGGCCGCCGAGGCTCCGCACCGCGGCGACGCTCCCGCCTCGCGTCTGAGCGCGCGCCGTGGTGGCCGCGTGGCCGCCGAGGCAACGGTGTCCCGCGCGCTCGACCTCGTGGCCTTTGTGGTCCAGCGCGGAGCCCCGACCCCCTCCGAGGTGATGGAGCGCTTCGGGCTCTCGCGGGATGAACTGGATTCGGAACTCACGCGCCTGCGCAATTGCGGCGTGCCGAACGGCCTGCACGACGAGCTGCTCGACGTCGAGTGGGACGAGCATTCAGTGACGATCTCCAACGCCCAGGCGCTCGCGGAACCCATCAACCTCAATCTCGCCGAGGCGGCGGCCCTCCTGATCGGCCTCGACGCCATGAGCTCGGCCCCCGAGGGCAGCTACTCGGCCGAGGCCCTTGCCGCGATCTCCACCGTGGCCGCCCGCCTGCGCGCGCTGCGTCCCGAGCTCGCCGACTTCGAGCAGCTGCTCGCCGTGCGCGCTTCCTCGCGCGAGCGCGCCGGCCTCGCCGCCTCGCTCGCCCGCGCGAGCGAGGAACACCTCCTCGTGGAGCTGGACTACGCGGGCTCGAGCACCCCCGGCGCGCGGGTCATCGAACCGGTCAGGGTCCTCGACGTGGGGGAGCGCAGCTACGTTCAGGCCTGGTGCCGCGAGCGTCAGGCACCGCGCACCTTCCGGCTGGACCGGGTCGTGGGCGCCACGGTCCTCGAGGAGCACTTCGAGGCGGATGCCGAGCGTGCAGCCGCCGTCCGCGGCGCCGTCTTCAGCCCCTCCGAGAGCGACGTCGAGGCGACCCTCGCGTGGGGACCTGCCTGGGCCGATCGGGCCCTGGCCCACGCGCCACTGCGCACGGGCAAGGCGGGGGAGCTCCTCGCGACGCAGATCCGCGTGCGCGACTCCGCCTACCTCGTTCGCCTGGCCGCCTCGGCCGCCGGCGACGTCGTCGTGCTGGAGCCCGCCGTCCTGCGTGAGGCGACGCACCGAGCGCTCCGTTCCCGCCTCGACCAGGCGCTCACCGACGCGGCCGCGGCCGGCGTCGCGCCGGACGAGCTGGCGTCCGTGGCCGAGGGGGAGGCCCGCTGATGCCGTGGTGGTTCTGGCTCCTGTTGTGGATCGTGCTCGCTCTCGTGCTGCTGCTCGTCCTGGTGCTCGGCACCGTGTACCTGTGGCGCAAGGCCAAGGGGCTGCTCGGGGAAGTCTCCGAGGCGCAGGAGCTGCTCTCCCAGGCCAACAACCCGGACGCCGCGCCCCTGACCGCCCCGGCGGAGGCGCGCACCGAGCTACCCTCCGGTTGGGACGCCGCGTTTGACGACCCGGCCCGATTGCGCCAGCTGCGCGCGGAGGAGAAGGATGCGCGCGTGGCGAAGCGCCGCGAACGCCGAATCGCCTCGCTCTACGCTCACGGCCGGCCGCGCCGCTGGGGCGACCTGGACGAGAACAATCACGGGCAATAGCCCCCGGACGTCCCACGTCCTCTAGACTTTGAATCAGACCCCCGAAAGGAACACCATGCATCTTCAGGGATGGCACCTCGTCATCATCATCGTTCTCGCCTTGCTCCTCTTTGCCGGTCCCAAGCTCCCGAAGCTGGCCCGCAGCCTGGGGCAGTCGATGCGCATCTTCAAGTCCGAGGTGCGGCAGATGAAGGAAGACGACAAGCCGAACGCTTCTTCGTCGAACACCGCCTCCGCCGATGAGGAGCCCGTCGAGGGCCGCGTCATCGACGACGGGCAGACCGGTCCGCGCGCCTGAGCATGACCGCGAAGAACAAGAAGGACCCTGAGGGGCGCATGCCTCTCAAGGCCCACCTCATCGAGGCCCGCAACCGGCTGTTTATCTGCCTGGGCGCCTTGGTGTTTACCCTGATCGGCGGCTTCTTTCTCTACCGTCCTGTCATGGGTTTCCTGGCGGAGCAGGTCGCGGCCCAAGGCGGCCGGCTGAACTTCACCACGGCCGTCTCGCCGCTGGACATGATGATCAAGGTGTCCCTGTGGATCGGCCTGGTCATCGCCTCCCCGGTCATCCTGTGGCAGCTGTGGGCGTTCATCGTTCCGGGGCTGCACAAGAAGGAAAAGCGCATCAGCGCCGCCTTCATCGCCGCTGCGGTGCCCTTGTTCGTGGGTGGCGTGGTGCTCGGCGTGTTCGTGCTTCCTCACGCGATGCAGTTCTTCACCTCGCTGATCCCGTCGGAGGGCGCCCAGTTCATCGAGGCACAGACGTACATCGCGTTTGTGGTGCGCCTGACGCTGGCCTTCGGCGTGGCCATGATCATCCCTGTGCTGATGGTGGGCCTGAATCTCATCGGCATCCTTCCGGCCCGGGCCATCATGAAGCACTGGCGCATCACAGTCTTCGTGATCGCCCTCTTCGCAGCGGTCGCTGCGCCCGGCGGTGACGCCATCACCATGGTGGTTCTTGCCGTTCCGCTCTTCTTGCTCTTCGGCATCGCCTTCTTGTTGTGCCTCCTCTTCGACCGTCGAAAGCGCAAGAGGCAGGAACAGAACGAAGAAGACCTCGCCGCCACCGCCGACACGGCACAACCCCTCCAGGAGCTCTGAGACGTGCCAAGCCGCCGTCGTACCGCCCGCCCCGTTGCCCCAGGTGACGGGGCGGGCGCGTCCCGTCCTACGTCCCACGACGTCGAGACCGAGTCCAGCCCCGCCGAGCGCTTCGCCGCAGCGAAACGCCGGGGCGAGCAGGCGCGCACCGAACTCGGCGCCTTTGCCGACTCGCTCGCCTTCCCGCTCGACGACTTCCAGCGCCGCGCCTGCGAGGCGCTGGAGGCCGGCCGCGGCGTGCTCGTGGCCGCCCCCACCGGCGCCGGCAAGACCGTGGTCGGCGAGTTTGCGGTGCACCTCGGGTTGGCCCACGGCAGCAAGGCCTTCTACACCACGCCGATCAAGGCGCTCTCGAACCAGAAGTTCTCCGAGTTTGTCGCCCGCTACGGCGCGGACCGGGTTGGCCTGCTCACGGGCGACACCGCGGTGAACTCCGAGGCCGACATCGTCGTCATGACCACCGAGGTCCTGCGCAACATGCTCTACGCCTCGTCGCCGACCCTGCAGGGGCTCGAGTACGTGGTCATGGACGAGGTGCACTACCTCGCGGACAAGGATCGCGGCGCCGTGTGGGAGGAGGTCATCCTGCAGCTGCCGCGCAGCGCCAAGGTGGTCTCGCTCTCGGCCACCGTGTCGAACGCCGAGGAGTTCGGCGGCTGGCTCGAGGCGGTGCGCGGCGCCACGGACGTCATCGTCTCCGAGCACCGCCCCGTGCCGCTGTGGCAGCACGTCATGGTGGGCTCAGAGCTCGTTGACCTCTTTGCCGAGGACGTGTCGTTTGAATCCAGCGCCGACTCCGGCGCCGTCGTGAACCCCGAGCTGGTCAAGCTGGCCCGGCGCGCCCCCCCAAAGCGACACCGGCGCGAGCCGGGGCCGCGGGGGCCGGGCGGGG
>JALAHE010000146.1 GCA_022712075.1 Galactobacter sp. | reverse complement strand
TCACTGACCAGGGGCGGGGCGGCGGAGGGGGGATCGCTCGGCCGCCCCACCCCTGGTCAGTGACGCTCGATCACGGGCTCCGACACGAGCCCGAAGGCGCGCAGCTGACCCAGGAGCTCGCGGTACCCGAAGGCCTGGCAGGCGGAGGCGAAGCCGGCGCGCCGCGGCGGCTCCTGCAGCAGGCTGAACGCCGCGAAGGCCTGCAGCAGGCCCGTCTGCTTATAGTTGCTATTCCCGTGGATCACCACGTGTGACCGACCCAGCGGCCCCGAGGCGTGCACCGAGTCCACGGAGCGGTTCAGCCGCGGGTTCTCTCGGGGCGGCATGTCGGCCTGCAGCGAGGAGGCGATGTCGGCGAGCGCCTTCTCCTGGGCCTCCGGTTCCAAGGGCTTGATCTGCGTCTCGAACATCTGCACGGTTTGCCCCACGCCCTCCATGACGGCCCGGTTGAGCACGCCGCCGATGGCGCGCACCGAGCTGACGCGGGGATCGTGTTCGAACCAGATGGGGTGGCTCATGCCGCCCCACGGAACGGCGATCGCCTGCTCGTGGTAGCCGGGGACGCTGACGTTGTACGCGGAGGTGTGGTCCCAAGGGATCAGCTGATTCTGCTCGAGGTAGTACCACTGCGCCTTCAGGATCGTGAAGATCGTCTGTGTGGAGGCGTACGTGGGCAGGCCCTTCCAGAGCACTAGGATGTCGAGGGTGTCGTAGCCGCCGGGCTCCAGCGCGATGTTGGCGGCGATCTCGCTCACGGTGTACATGTGTGCAATGCCCGGCGAGAGCAGCAGGCCCTGCTCGGCGAAGCTCTCCCCCCACGTCTCGCGCGAGTGAAGGATCCAGTCCTGCTCACCCGTGGTGTCCATGTAGTGGGCGCCGATCCGCAGGCAGGCCTCCGCGACCTCCGGGCCGAACTTGATGAACGGTCCGGCCGTGTTGCACACGACGCGTGCGCCGTCGAAGGCCTCGGCCAGCGCCGCAGCGTCGTTCTCCACCTCGACGATCTCGTAGTCTGCCGTCTCGATGCCGGGGATCCGTTCGACGACCTCGCGCACCTTGGCCCCGTCGCGCCCGGCCGCGACAAACGGCACCCCCAGTTCGCGCAGGTATTCGCAGATCAGGCGTCCCGTGTAGCCGCTGACGCCGTAGACCACCACTGGCTTCGTTGTGCTCATGCTGATGTCCTCACATTCCCATGGCGCCGTCGATGGACAGCGTCACCCCGTTGATGAAAGCGGCGTCTTCCGACACCAAGAACGCCACGCCGGCCGCGATGTCGTCCTCCGTTGCGAGCCGACCGGAGGGCGTGAGTGACACCACGGCCCCCACGGCGGCATCGGTCGACTCGAAGAGCCCCAGCCGTTCCATGTCCACGGCGAGCTGGCCGCCCATGGCGTTGGGGACCAGTCCGGGCGCCACGGTGTTGACGCGCACCCCATACCCCAGCCGGCCCGACTCGGCGGCGGCCACCTTGGTGAGCCGCTCCACCGCCGACTTTGAGGCCGAGTAGATGCCGATGCCGGGGAAGGCGATGGTCGCCGCCACGGAGGCCGTATTGACGATGACGCCCCCGCGCTCCTTCAGGGAACGGAAGCCGTGCTTGATGCCGAGCGCCGTACCGATGACGTTGACGTCGAGGACCCGGCGCGCGCCGACCGGATCGAGGTCGATCAGCAGGTCCGAGATCTCGATGCCGGCGTTGTTCACCAGGGCGTCAATGCCACCCAGCTCCTGCGCGACCGTTTCAAGCGCCGCCACCCACGACGCGTCGTCGGTGACGTCGAGGAGGACAAAGAGCGCCGAGCCGCCAGCGGCCCGCAAGGCCTCCGCCGCCTCGGTCCCGGCGCGTTCGTCGATGTCGGCAAGAATCACCGACGCGCCCCGGGCGCTCATGGTCTGCGCCTCGCGCAATCCGAGCCCGTTGGCTCCGCCCGTGATGAGGACCCTCGTCCCCGTGAGATCCGTGGTCATGGCCTGCCCTGCCCTTCCTCGTCCGTTGTGTGTGACGTAGCTCACCAGAACTTTGGACACCTGACAAGAGAAAATTGGACAGTCGTCAAATATTCTCTGTCTAGACCGCAACGAGGGCGCTGCCGCGGGTAGGATCGGCGCCCAGGAGGATCCCCATGACGAGCACAGACACACGGGCGAGCAACTCGCGGCGGGACAAATTCGGCGATCGCCGACGCGAGCTCGCCGATGCCGCCCTGGCCGCGGTCGCGGAACACGGCTTTGCCAACACCGGCCTGCGGGACATCGCCGCGCGCACCTCACTCAGCCACGGCGTGCTGCACTACTACTTCGCCGACAAGGACGACCTCATCGGGCAGGCCATCTGGCAGTACAAGTCCCAGTGCGCCCGGCGCTACGACCCGATCGTCGAGACCGCGCGGACGGCCGAGGAGTTCATCGAGCGCTTCGCCGCGGAGCTGGCCTCGACCTTGGGCAAGGAGAGCTCGCTGCACCGGTTGTGGTACGACCTGCGCAACCAGGCGCTCTTCGACGCCGGCTTCCACGAGACGGTGGAGCGGGTGGACGCGCTGCTCGAGGACATGGTGTGGGCCGTGGTCAACCGCTACGCGCAGCTGAGCGACCGGCAGCTTTTGGTCGGCAAGGACACCGCCTACTCACTCTTCGACGGGCTCTTCCAGAACGCGCGCATCTCACTGCTGCGGGGCGCCCTGGCGGCCCCCCGCCGCCTCAGCTCGCAGGTGGGCCCGCTCCTGGCCTCGACCCTGGCTCCGTAGCCCGGCCCCGGGGGCACCGCCTGCTGCGGGCGCAACGACGGCGCCCCGGCTCCTTCCGCCCGCACGTGGCGGGGGAGTAACCGGGGCGCGACGGCGCGACGGCTGGCCTTAGCGCTTGGCCGTGACCGGGGGCTGATCCGACCAGGGGAAGACGATCCACTCGTCGGTGCGGCGCCAGACGTAGTCCGGGTCAACGACGGAGGCGGACTTGGCGTAGATGACGGCCGAGCGACACTCGGCACCCTGCTTGCGCAGCAGCTCGAGGACCAGGGCGAGCGTGCGGCCGGAGTCGGCGACGTCGTCCACCACGAGGAGGCGCTTGCCCTTCAGCGAGGCCGTGTCCAGCATTGGCTCGAGCAGCACGGGGTCCGGGCGCGTCTCGGTGCCGTCGGGGTAGCACTCCACGTTGATCGCGGCGGAGCGCTTGACGCCGAGCGCGTAGGAGAGGTGGCCGGCGGGCAGCAGGCCGCCGCGGGCCACGGCGATGATGATCTCGGGCTCGTAGCCGGAGTCGGCGATGCTCTGGGCGAGTTCGCGCCCGGCGGTGCCAAAGAGGTCCCAGGTCAGGACCTCCTTCTGAACAAGATCTGCTGAGTCAGCGTGGTAAGCCATGGGGAAAGGGTAATGGCACGCGCGGGTGACCGCCGACGGGGTTCCGCGCTACGCTCGCCCCGGGCGCCGTCCGGCGTGCCGGAGCACACAGCAGCACGTGAGGGGACACACGCATGGGAGCTTGGGGTCACGAGCCGTTCGAGAACGACACCGCCCTGGATTGGGCGACCGACCTAGAGGACGACGGCGGCCTCGAGCCCGTCCGCGCGGCCCTCGCCGCGGCGCTGGAGCCGGACGGTGTCGAAGACGCCGACGCCGGCTCCGTGGCGGTCGCCGCAGCCGCGGCGCTGGCTCGGCTGGGCCACGCGGGCGAGGGGGTCACGGGCGAGCTCCCCGGCGAGGTGGCCGAGTGGGCAGCCGATCTGCGCGCGGGGCTCGACCCGCGGCTCGCGGTGCTGGCCGTCCAGGCCCTCGAGGCGGTCTTGGACGGCGAAGCTTCGGAACTCGCCGAGCTGTGGGACGAGGCCGAGGAACCCGCCTGGCGCGAGCACACCGCCGCCCTGCGCGACTGGCTGCGCAACGCCGCCGCGCTCGCGGACGCCCAGTAGCGCCGCCCCGGGGCAGCCCCGCGGCCGGGCGTCTCACGCGCGGCACCACCCACCGCAGCCTCCGGGCGCCCGGCGCCGGTGACGGAAGCCGGCCGTTGCCCCGTTTGAGCAAACTCGCAGAGAGCCGGAGCAGGATGAGCCCCATGTTTGATTCAAGGACGCCTCCCAGCGCCGCCCGCCTGCTCCCCCTCGCCCTCGTCGCGGCCCTCGGCCTGAGCGCGTGCACCGGCGCGAACGAGCAACCCAGCGCCTCGTCGGCGCCGACCTCCTCGGCCGCAGCGACGGGCTCCGCCTCGGCGAGCGCCTCGCCGTCGGCCTCCTCCTCGGCCACGTCTCCGGCAACGTCCTCGACGCCGGCGGCGCCCACGACCGGCATGAACGGCGCGGACCCGGCGGCCGAGGTCACGCCCGCCTTCCCCGAGGGCACTCCCGTGAAGCAGGGCAAGCCGGCGCAGGTCAAGGACACGAGCGGCATCGAGGGCGTGCTCGCGTGGGACACCGCCGGCTACCCGGCACCTGGCCAGGCCAACGCCGGCACCCTCACGCACGAGCACGTCACGACCCCCGTGGAGTACGCAGTGAAACCCGCCGTGGGCGGGCCCCACGCGCCCATCTGGATGAACGCCGGCGTGTACACCAAGCCGGTCCCCACGGAGCGGGCCGTGCACCTCATGGAGCACGGCGCCGTGTGGATCACCTACAACGCCTCGCTGCCCGCGCAGCAGGTCGACGCCTTGCGCGCCTTCTTCAAGCAACAGGACTACCCGGCGAGCGTGCCTGACACCCCCGGCGGCGGCAACCGCTGGATGGTCATGAGCCCGTGGGCGGACGACTCGCTCCCGAGCCCCATCGTGATCTCCGCCTGGGGCCGCCAGCTGCGCGTCGACGACCCGGCGGATCCGCGGCTGCAGAAGTTCGTCGACGAGTTCAGGGCCAACCCGAAGTACTCCCCCGAATCCGCAGCGGTGGACCAGGTGCCCACGGGCACGGGAGGCAACCCGGCCATGTACGGCTCCGAGGTCAGCAACCCGCCGGGCACGCTCGCTCCCACCGCCGGCATGTAGCAAAAAACCACGGCGGGCCCGTCACCACCAAGGTGACGGGCCCGCCGTGGTTCCAGGGCGCCGTCGGGCCCCCTGGAACGAAAACCTCAGACGTGCACGTGGAGGCGGCGCGCCGCCTCGGAGACCGAGCCGGAGAGCGAGGGGTACACGGTGAAGGTCTCGGAGAGATCGTCGACGTGGAGGCGCTTATGCACGGCCAGCGCGATCGTGTAGATGAGCTCGGAGGCGCGCGGGGCCACCACCACGCCGCCGATCACGGTGCCGGAGCCCTTGCGCGAGAGGATCTTCACGAAGCCTGCCTCGACGTTCATCATCTTGGCGCGCGGGTTCGTGGTGAGGTCGAGCTTGAGGATGTCGGCCTGGTACTTGCCATCCAGCACCTGCGCCTCGGTCACGCCGACCGTGGCGATCTCGGGCGAGGTGAAGATGTTCGAGGAGACCTCGTGCAGCTTGAGCGGGGACACGGCGTCGCCCATGAGGTGGGCCACGGCGATGCGGCCCTGCATGGCGGCGACGGAGGCCAGCGCGAAGACGCCGGTGCAATCACCGGCGGCGTAGATGTTCGGGGCCGTGGTGCGGGAGACGCCGTCGGTGACGATGTGCCCGGAGTCCTTGACCTTCACGCCGGCAGCTTCGAGGCCAAGATCCGCCGTGTTCGGGATGGCGCCAACGGCCACGAGGCAGTGGCTGCCCTCGATGGTGCGGCCGTCGCCGAGCGTGACGGACACGCCGTCCTCGGTGCGCGTCACGGCCTCGGCGCGGGCGCGAGAGACCACGTTGACGCCGTTCGCGGCGAACACCGACTCGAGCAGCTCGGCTGCGTCCTTATCCTCGCCGGGCAGCACGCGATCGCGGGAGGAGACCAGCGTGACCTTGGTGCCGAGCAGGTTGTAGGCGGAGGCGAACTCCGCGCCCGTCACGCCGGAGCCAACCACGATGAGGTGCTCCGGGAGCTCCTGCATCTTGTAGAGCTGCTTCCACGTGAAGATGCGCTCCCCGTCCGGCACGGCAGTGGGCAGCTCGCGCGGGTGGGCGCCCACCGCCAGGAGGACGTAGTCGGCCTCCAGCTCGGTCACGCCCTCGGTCGCCGTGACCTTGACGCGGGTGGGAGACAGGAGCGTGCCACGGCCGATGATGACGCGGACGCCGGCGCGCTCCAGCCCGGAGCGGATGTCGTCCGACTGGCTGTGGGCGAGCTTCATGAGGCGCTCGTTCACGAAGCCGAGGTCGACACGCCCCTCCTCCGGGTCCGAGTCGGCCATGCGCACGCCGAGCTTGGCCGAGCCGATGACCCGGCGCACCGAGTCAGCGGTGGCGATGAGGGATTTGGAGGGCACCACGTCGGTGAGGACGGCGGAGCCGCCCATGCCGGCGTCCTCCACGATCGTCACCTGGGCGCCGAGATGGGCTCCCACCATGGCTGCCTCGTAGCCGCCGGGGCCACCTCCGAGGATCACCAGGCGGGGCGAGCTGAGGTCCACTTGAGTCGTCACTCCCCCATTCTCACGCACGTGAGCAAGGGAACCCAACCGCGCCCCTTCCCCGTTTGCGGCTCGGCGGTAGGATCCAGGGCGTGACTGCCTTCGAGAACGCCGCCGCCCAGATGCCAGAGCCCTTTGCCGCCGCCGCCGAATCCGCCGCCGCGATCGCCGCAGCGACCGGGGTTGAGCGCCACGACATCGCCCTGGTGCTTGGCTCGGGATGGGGTGAGGCCGCCGAGCTGATCGGTGAGACGACTCACACCCTCTCGGCCGCCGACATCCCGGGCTTCCACGCCCCCGCCGTGGTTGGACACCCCGGCACCATCCGCTCCGTGCTCACGCACACTGGCAAGCGCGCGCTCATCATCGGCGCCCGCACCCACTTCTACGAGAAGCGCGGCGTGCGCGCCGTGGCCCACGGCGTCCGCACCGCGGCGGCCGCCGGCTGCGCCCAGGTCGTGCTGACCAACGGCTGCGGCGGCCTGCGCGAGGAGTACGGACCGGGCACGCCCGTCCTCATCTCCGCCCACCTCAACTTGCCCGCCGATTCGCCGCTCGAGGGCGCCACGTTCGTCGACCTGACGGACCTGTACTCCTCGCGCCTGCGCGACATCGCCCGCGAGGTGGACCCCACGCTGCCCGAGGGCGTCTACGCCCAGTTCACCGGCCCGCACTACGAGACGCCGGCCGAGGTCCAGATGGCCAAGACCATGGGCGCGCACCTCGTTGGCATGTCCACGGCGCTCGAGGCGATCGCCGCGCGCCACGCCGGCCTGGAGATCCTCGGCATCTCGCTCGTGACCAACCTCGCTGCCGGCATCTCGCCCGTCCCGCTGAGCCACGCCGAGGTCATCGAGGCCGGCCAGGCGGCCGGCCCGCGCATCTCGCGCCTGCTCGCAGACATCGTGGCCAAGCTCTAAGGCTCACCACGCTTTTCTGTGCCCGACGGCGGGTGGTCACCACCCGCCGTCGGGCACCACCGTCTCTACTCACGCTCGCTAAGGGGAAGCATGAAGCACCACAGCATCGAGGAACTTGTCGTCCGCGCCACCGAGTGGGCCGCCGCTGATCCGGATCCGGCCACCGCCGCCGAGCTGCGCGAGGTGTTGGCCGCCGTGGAGCGCGGGCAGGCCGGCGCCGAGGCTGACCTGCGCTCGCGTTTCTCCGGCCCCCTCGAGTTCGGCACGGCCGGGCTGCGCGCCGCGATCGGCGCCGGCGAGTCCCGCATGAACATCGCTGTGGTGCGCCGCACCGCCGCCGGGATCGCGCGCTTCCTCATCGGCGCGGCCGAGGGCGCCTACGTGCCGCGCGTCGTGATCGGCTACGACGCCCGCTACCGCAGCCACGACTTTGCAGTGGAGTCCGCCGGGGTGTTCGCGGCGGCCGGCTTCGAGGTGCTGCTCATGCCCACGCACCTTCCGACCCCCGTGCTCTCGTGGGCCGTGCGGGCCTTCGACGCCGATGCTGGCGTCATGGTCACCGCCTCCCACAATCCAAAGGAGGACAACGGCTACAAGGTCTACGTGGGCGGCCGCGTGGAGCCGGGCGTGGGGCGCGGCGCGCAGATCGTGCCGCCCATCGACGGGCTGATCTCCGAGGCCATCCACTGGGACGAGGACCTCGCCGGCATCGCCGTGGCGGACTCCGGCTGGACCGTGCTGCCCGCCGCGGGCGCCGAGGGCGATGTCGAGGCCCGCTACGTGGCCGACGTCGTGGCGCTCTCCCCCGCCCCGGAAGGCCGCGCGCGCGACCTCTCGATCGTCTCCACGGCACTGCACGGCGTGGGCGGGCACACGCTCGCCGCCGTGCTGTCCGGCGCCGGCTACTCGGCCCTGCACCCCGTGCTGGAGCAGGAGACCCCCGACCCGAACTTCCCCACCGTGGCCTTCCCCCACCCTGAGGCGAAGGGCGCCATGGACCTCTCCCTGGCGCTGGCCGAGCGCGTGGGCGCCGACCTCGTGGTCGCCAACGATCCGGACGCCGACCGCTGCTCGGCCGCGATCCCGACCCCGGGCGGCGGCTGGCGCCAGCTGCGCGGAGACGAGGTCGGCGTGCTGCTCGGCTCCTACCTGATCGGCCGCGACGCCGCCGCCGGGCGCACCTCGATCATGGCCAACTCGATCGTGTCCTCCCGCCAGCTCGGCGCAGTGTGCGCCGCGGCCGGCGTAGAGCACCACCAGACGCTCACGGGCTTCAAGTGGCTCGCCCGCGTCGAGGGGTTGACCTTCGGCTACGAGGAGGCGCTCGGCTACGACGTGGCTCCTGCCCTGACGAACGACAAGGACGGCATCTCCGCGTCCCTGCTCCTGGCCGAGCTGGCGCAGGCGCTGAAGGACGACGGGCGTTCGATCCAGTCCGAGCTCGACCGCATCAACGTGGGCACCGGCATCTACGCGACCGATCAGATCTCGATCCGCGTGGCCGAACTCTCCGAGCGCGACGTGCTGCTTGGCCGCCTGCGCTCGGCGGCCCCCGCCACGCTCGGCGGCTCTGCCGTGGTGTCCGTTGACGACCTCGCCGACGGCGTGGACGGCCTGCCGCCCACGACCGGCCTGCGCCTGCTCACCGAGGACAACACCCGCGTGATCGTGCGCCCCTCCGGCACCGAGCCCAAGCTCAAGTGCTACCTCGAGGTCGTGGTTCCCGTCGCGGCACCCGACGCGCTCGACGCAGCGGACGCGGCCGCCGACGCCCGCCTCGCCGCCGTGCGCGCCGACCTCGGCGCCGCGCTGGGACTCTAGCCCTTCCGCCCGGCCGGCCACCCGCCGTCGGGCACCCCCTTCGTTTCAACCCCAACGCTTCAAAGGAGCACCGCGATGACCACCACCCTGGGCCCGCGCGAGATCGCCGCCTACATCGACCACACCCTCCTCAAGCCCGAGGCCTCCCGCGAGCAGATCCTCCAGGTCGCCGCCGAGGCCCGCGAGTACGGCTTCGCCTCCGTGTGCGTGAACCCCGTGTGGGTCTCCACCGTGGCCGAGGCCCTGGCCGGCTCCGACGTCAAGACCTGCACCGTGGTGGGCTTCGCCCTCGGCGCCTCCACGACCGCCACGAAGGCCTTCGAGGCCTCCAACGCGATCGACAACGGCGCCGACGAGGTCGACATGGTCATCGACATCGCCGCCGCCCGTGCGGGCGAGCGCGAGCGCCTCGTGACAGACATCCGCGCCGTGGCCGAGGTGGCCCACGCCAAGGGCGCGATCCTCAAGGTCATCATCGAGACCTCGCTGCTCGACGACGCCGCCAAGGTCCTCGCTTGCGAGGCCTCCGTCGAGGCGGGCGCCGACTTCGTGAAGACCTCCACCGGTTTCAACGGCGGCGGCGCCACCGTGGCCGACGTCGCGCTCATGCGCGCGACCGTGGGCCCGGACCTCGGAGTGAAGGCCTCCGGCGGCGTGCGTTCCTACGCCGACGCGGTGGCGCTCATCGAGGCGGGCGCCACGCGTCTCGGGGCGAGCTCCGGCGTTGCTATTGTTAACGGTGGAGAGTCCGGCGCGAACTACTGATTCACTCGCCCTCGCGTCGGAGATAAACGAAGGAGACCATCCGTGTACTCGGCCAATGGAAAGAACCGCACTCACTCCGGTGAAGGGCACGGCGTCTCGAACGTCATCATCTTCGTGGTGCTGTTCGCCGTGCTGTGCGCCGGCTTCTACCTGACGAGCTTTGCCGACCTCTTCTCCACCGCCGCCGCGTGGTGGCCCATGATCGCCGTCATCGGTGGCGGCATCGTGGCCTACGGCGCCGGCATGACGATCTTCGGTCGCTCCGACGCCCACCCGGACCGCACGGCCAACGAGGCCGCCGCCGTCGCCGAGGTGGACGCGGAGTACGCGCAGGCGCTGAACGCCTCCGCCCGCAAGCACTGACGCTCGACTTTTTGTAGCGCGTCCGCGAGGGCGCCGCACCCCGGATCTTGTCCGGGGAGCGGCGCCCTCGTCTGCGTTTCGCCTCCCGCGCGTTGGTTCTGCCTCTCACACCTCGGTTTTGCACCCCCTTAGAGGGGGTGCAAATCCAAAGTGCGGATGAGGGTCGGCTTAGCGAAGCCGCGTGCGCTGACGGAGATCGATCCGCACGCCCGCGCGGAGAAGCTTGTTGCGCAGCTTGGTGATCGGATGCCGGTCCTCTGCATTCCAATGCACCACCGTCCGAAAGTGCTTCAGCAGCACCGCGTCACGCTCCTTTTCTGCGCGCAGCACGTCCCATTCGCTGCGAGCTGTCCCTCGAAGCGAAGGGTCTAGATACTTCTGCCGTCCGTCGCACTCCCCTGCGACCAAGCACCGGGGCCATGCGAAGTCTGGCCGCACCTCGCGCCCGTTCACGACGATCGCCAGCTGGAGCTCGGGCGTTTCCACGCCGAGGCGGAGCATCGCTACGCGGCTCAAGGATTCTCCAGCAGACTCGCTACGCCCGTCGGCGAGGGCGAGCACTCCAACCACTTGCTCTCTTCGCACCTTCATCGGCTCCGTCGCCGCGCGCGTCAGGAGCAGGGAGCGGGCCTCGTCGCCACCGCGAAAGCGCAGGTGCGCATCCGTCGGAGGCAGTGACTCTTCCAATTTTCCTCGCGTCAGGCAGTTCCACAGCGCGTCGTCGACCGGCATGAGCGAAAGGTCGCCCTCGTGCTCCGGCTCCAGCCCGGGATGGTGGTGACCGATCGTCCCCGGTGCACCGGCGACGGCGCTTCCCTGAAACCGAACGACGGTGCCATGGCGCCCGACTTTGGATCGCGTTGCGTGGGCCACGTGGAGCGCCTGCGGTGTTCTTCCTAGCGGGTAGCCGTGCAGGAACAGGGCGGTGTCACAACAGAACACGGTGCCGGGAACGACGAGCGCCCGAGCCGCGGCGACCGCCACGAACCGTTCCCACGGCTTGGCATTCGCCCACCACTCGAAGGGCACCCGGACCCCGCGATGCAACGCAATCCACCCCGGGGAATGCTGCCCCAGCCGCACCGTGGGCAGACCGGGGACAAGCCACGGCTCAAGGACTGGCGGTACGCGGAGCTTGATTGGCTGATTCATGGGCACCACAGTGCCCCCAACCGGCCGTTCCTCGCTCGCGTTATCCACAGAGCGGCGTTCGCGGCACGCCCGCGCTAGCCGCCTGTGCCCCCGTTTAGCTGAATCCTCATCCGCACCTTGGTTTTGCACCCTCTCTGCGGGGGTGCAAAACCAAGGTGCGGATGATTCGCCGGTCCGTCGTGTGAGAAAACGTGGGGCGCCCGGGGTCAGCGCTCCGGGGCCGGCTCCGAGGAGAAGATCACGTCGATCACGTGCTGCACCCACGCGAGCAGCTCCGAGTCCTCCAGCTTGGCCCCGCCCACGCCCGACTTCTTCGGGAAGGGCACCAGCACGGAGTTCAGCGCGGGCTTCACGAGCGAGCCGGGGAACATGCGCTTGAGCCGCAGCTGCCGCGACTCCGGCAGGTCCGCCGGCGCGAAGCGGATGAAGTTGCCCTGCGCCGCAATGTCGCCGAGCCCCGCCGCGCGCGCTGAAATCCGCAGGCGCGCGATGTCCACGAGCAGGAGCGCCGGGGCCGGCAGCGCGCCGTAGCGGTCCTCAAGCTCGTCGATCACCGAGAGCACCGCCTCCTCCGACGCCGCGGAGGCCAGCTTGCGGTAGGCCTCGAGGCGCAGGCGCTCGCCGGGCACGTACTCCTCGGGCAGGTGCGCGTTCAGCGGGAGCTCGATCTTCATCTCCGCCGGCGCCGTGGAGGCCTCGCCCTTGTAGTCGGACACCGCCTCCCCCACGAGTCGCAGGTACAGATCGAAGCCGACCCCGGCGATGTGGCCGGACTGTTCGCCACCGAGCAGGTTGCCTGCACCGCGGATCTCGAGGTCCTTCATCGCCAGCTGGTAACCGGAGCCGAGCTCGTTGTGCGCCGCCACGGCCTTGAGCCGCTCCAGCGCCACTTCGCCCAGCGGCTTCTCGGCGTTCCAGAGGAAGTAGGCGTAGGCGCGCTCGCGGCCGCGACCCACGCGCCCGCGCAGCTGGTGCAGCTGCGAGAGGCCGTACATGTCGGCCCGGTCAACGATGAGCGTGTTGGCGTTGGCGATGTCCAGGCCCGTCTCGATGATCGTCGTGGAGACCAGCACATCGAACTTGCGCTCCCAGAAGTCCACCATGATCTGCTCAAGCCGCGACTCGGACATCTTGCCGTGCGCCACGGCCACCCGCGCCTCCGGCACCAGCTCGCGCAGCTGCCCCGCCACTGACTCGATCGACGAGACGCGGTTGTGCACGTAGAAGACCTGCCCCTCGCGCATGAGCTCGCGCCGGATCGCCGCGCCGACCTGCTTGTCGGTGTACGGGCCAACGTAGGTGAGCACCGGGTGGCGCTCCTCGGGCGGGGTCGCGAGCGTGGAGGTCTCGCGGATGCCGGTCAGCGACATCTCCAGGGTGCGCGGGATCGGCGTGGCGGACATGGCCAGCACGTCCACGTCGGTACGCATCTTCTTGAGCGCCTCCTTGTGCTCCACGCCGAAACGCTGCTCCTCGTCGATGATGACGAGCCCCAGGTCCTTGAACTGCACCTCGGAGGAGAGCAGCCGGTGCGTGCCGATGACCACGTCGACCGAGCCGTTCTTGAGCCCCTCGATCGTGTCCTTGGATTCCGCGGCGCTCTGGAAGCGGGAGAGCGCCCGCACGCGCACGGGGAAGCCCGCGTAGCGCTCGGAGAACGTCTCGAAGTGCTGGCGCGCGAGCAGCGTGGTCGGCACCAGCACCGCCACCTGCTTGCCGTCCTGCACGGCCTTGAACGCGGCGCGCACCGCCACCTCGGTCTTGCCGAAGCCCACATCGCCGGAGACGAGGCGGTCCATGGGCACCTCGCGCTCCATGTCGGCCTTGATCTCGTCGATCGTGGTGAGCTGATCGGGCGTTTCGACAAACGGGAACGCCGCCTCGAGCTCGCCCTGCCACGGGGTGTCCGGCGCGTAGGCGTGCCCGCGGCTCGCCATGCGCGCCGAGTACAGACGGATGAGCTCGCCCGCGATCTCCTTGACGGCCTTCTTGGCCTTGGACTTCGTGTTGGCCCAGTCGGAGCCGCCCATCTTGGAGAGCGACGGCGTCTCGGCGCCCACGTAGCGCGTGATCTGATCCAGCTGATCCGTGGGCACAAACAGCCGGTCGCCCGGCTGGCCGCGCTTGGAGGACGCGTACTCGATCACGAGGTACTCGCGCGAGCCGCCGCCCGCCTTGCGCGAAGCCAGCTCCACGAAGCGCCCGATGCCGTGGGCGTCGTGCACCACAAAGTCGCCCTCGGTGAGGGACAAGGGGTCGACGGCGTTGCGTCGCCTTGCGGCGAGCTTCTTACCTCCGCGGGCGAGGGCCGAGGAGGCGCGGCCGAGCACGTCGGCCTCCGTGAGGAAGCCGAGCTTCAGCTCGTCGAACACGAAGCCGTGCCCGGCGGGCGCCTGGGTGATCTCGATGAGCCCGGGCGTGGGGGCCCCGGAGACGGACTCCACGCGCTGGCACGGGATGTCCGCATCGTGGAAGAGCTCGGCGAGGCGCTGGGCCGGGCCCGGCCCGTCGGTCACGAGCACCACGGACCAGTCATCGGCCATGCGGGAGGCCACGAAGGAGAGCATCTGGCCCACATCGCCCTTCCAGGCCTGCGGCTCGCGGGCGGCGATCCGCTGGGTCACGCCCTCCTGCTCCAGCTCCTCGTCCCCGCCGAGCGACGTCAGCGTCCACCAGGCCATGCCGGCGTCAAGGACGTCGGCGCGGGTCTGCCCCAGCGTCGCGAAGCCGGTGTCGGCGGCCCCGCCCTGGCTCAGGTCGACGGGCGCCTCGCCGCCGTCGGAGGCGGTGGACCAGGCGGCCTCGAGGAACTCGCGGTTGGTCTCCAGCAGGTCCTGGGCGCGCGAGGAGACCCGCTCGGGATCCGTCACGAGCGTCACCGAGCCGGCGGGGATGAGCGAGGCCACCGGCACGAGGCGCTCCACGAGCAGCGGCGCGAGGGACTCCATGCCCTCCACCGCGATGCCCTGGGAGATCTTCTCCAGCATGTCGCGGCTCGCCGGCATCGAGTCGGCCAGGCGGCGCGCCGTGGAGCGCACGTGCTCGGTCAGGAGCATCTCGCGGCACGGAGGGCAGGTGAGCTCGCGCAGCTCGGCGTCCTCCCCGAGCAGCGAGCGCTGATCCGCCACGGAGAAGTACGTCAGCGAGTCCACCTCGTCGCCGAAGAAGTCGATGCGCACCGGGTGATCCTGCGTGGGAGGGAACACGTCGATGATGCCGCCGCGCACGGCAAACTCGCCGCGGTGCGCCACGAGGTCAACCCGCGCGTACGCGGCGTCGGCCAGCGCCCGCACCGAGGCCTCGAAGTCCAGCTCCTCCCCCACGGCAAAGCGCACGGGTTCCAGGGCCCCGAGCCCCTCGACAACGGGCTGGAGCACGGAGCGCACGGGCGCCACCACCACGCGCAGCTCCGGGTCCCCTACGTGCAGCCGGCGCAGCACGCTCAGGCGCCGCCCCACGGTGTCGGAGCGCGGCGAGAGCCGCTCGTGCGGCAGCGTCTCCCAGGCGGGGAATTCTTCGACGGCCCCGGCCGGCAGGTACGAGGAGAGGTTGGCGACGAGGTCGCTCGCGGCGCGTCCCGTGGGCGTCACGACCAGCGCGATCGGCGCAACGCCGCCACCGCCGCGCGCAGCAAAGCCCTCGAGCAGCCCGTCGGCGATGTCCGCCACGAGCGGCGGTCGCAGGCCCTCGGGCGCGGCGATCTCGCGCTCGTCCTCGGGACCCGGCCCGCGGGTCGCGGCGGTGCGCACGCGCGCGTAGGTGGGATCGGCGAGCAGGGCGGAGCGCAGTCCGTTCAGCGGCACAACAGAACCTTCTTTTGGGGGCGTCGGGGCAGGCGCGGGCAACACCAACACCCGGTCGGAAGGCATCCGGCCGGGTCGGTACCCAAAGTCTAGTGCGCGCCCCTGACGCGTCCAGGCAACCCCCAGCCCGCGCTCTGTAGGCTTAGGCGCGGCACGCAGCCACCCGGCGTCGTGCGCTAGAAACCTGTACCCCAACGAAAAGGTGCCTCATGGCTCTGTCCTCGTCCCGCTCCCTCGCAGCCTCCCCCGAGGCGGCCTTCGCCGCCCTCATCTCGCAGGAGAACGCGCAGGCCGTGGCCGACCGCGTTGGCGGCGGCCTCGAGTCCCACGAGGTGACCACTCAGGGCGAGAGCACCACGACCGTCACGGTCTTCACGCTTCCCTCCGATCGCCTGCCGGAGATCGTCGCGAAGCTCATGAGCAACGGCGTGGCCGTGACGCTCGAGGAGACCTGGGGCCCGGCCGCCGCCGACGGCGCGCGCACCTCCACCATCGCGGCCTCCGTCAAGGGCGCCCCCGTCAAGGTGTCCGGCGCCGAGACCCTGAGCGCCGACGGCGCGGGCTCCGTGCTGTCCCTGGAGGGCGAGGTCACCTCGTCCATCCCGTTCCTCGGCGGCAAGATCTCCAAGGCCGCGGAGCCCTTCCTCGACCGTCTGCTGGCCGTGCGCTGCCAGGCCATCGAGGCCGCCTGAGCGGGCACCGCACCGCGGGCGTGCCCCTGGACCCCGCCGCGGCGCGGGATCCCGGGGCGCGCCCCTTCGCCTCGGGGGCGACGCACGGCGCCCGCGCCGTCGGCGCTCAGGGGCTCGGCGCCGGACACCTTGACGGGGGCG
>JALAHE010000145.1 GCA_022712075.1 Galactobacter sp. | reverse complement strand
GCGGCTACCCCGTCATCGCCGTGGTGTTGCCCGCCGATGTCGCCCTCGCGGCGCAGCTGCCGCCCGGCACGCCCGTCCGCCTCCGCCTCGTCGAGGCGCCCCAGACCCCCGTCGCCACCGCCGCCACCCAAGGAGCAGCCAAGTGAAGAAGGTCCTCATCGCCAACCGCGGCGCGATCGCCGTGCGCGTGATCCGCGCCTGCCTGGACGCCGACCTGTCCTCGGTGGCGGTCTACTCCGACCCGGACGCCGACGCGCTGCACGTGCGCCTCGCCGACGAGGCCTACGCCCTGCACGGCAGCACGGGCGCCGAGACGTACCTCGACATCGCCAAGCTGCTGGACGTGGCCGAGCGCTCCGGCGCCGACGCCGTGCACCCCGGCTACGGCTTCCTCTCCGAAAACGCCGACTTTGCACAGGCCGTGATCGACGCCGGACTGACCTGGATCGGCCCGGGCCCCGAGGCCATCCGCACGCTCGGCAACAAGGTGAGCGCGCGCGAGCTGGCCCAGCGCGTCGGAGCGCCGCTCGCCCCCGGCTCCGACGGCCCGGTCTCCACGGCGGCCGAGGTGCGCGCCTTCGCCGAGGAGCACGGACTGCCGATCATCATCAAGGCGGCCTTCGGCGGTGGCGGCCGCGGCATGAAGGTGATGCACCGCCTCGAGGACGTGCAGGACGCCTTCGACTCCGCGACCCGCGAGGCCGTGGTGGCCTTCGGCCGGGGTGAGTGCTTCGTTGAGCGTTTCCTCGATCGCCCGCGCCACGTCGAGGCGCAGGTCGTGGCCGACACCCACGGCAACGTGGTGGTCGTGGGCACGCGCGATTGCTCCCTGCAGCGCCGCAACCAGAAGCTCGTCGAGGAGGCCCCCGCGCCGTTCCTGAGCGAGGAGCAGCGCGCCTCCATCCACGAGGCCTCGCGCCGCATCTGCTCCGAGGTGGGCTACGTGGGGGCCGGCACCGTGGAGTTCATGGTCGCGGCGGACGGCCTCGTCTCCTTCCTCGAGGTCAATACGCGCCTGCAGGTGGAGCACCCGGTCACCGAGGCCACCACGGGCGTCGACCTGGTCCGCGAGCAGTTCCGCATCGCCGCGGGGGAGCGACTCTCCCTGGAGCGCGACCCCGAGCCGATCGGCCACGCCTTCGAGTTCCGCATCAACGCCGAGGACCCGGCCCTCGGCTTCCTGCCCACGCCGGGCCCCGTCACGGGCTTCCAGGCACCCTTCGGCCACGCCGTGCGCCTCGACACGGGCGTGCTCGCCGGCGATGCGGTGCCCCCGCAGTACGACTCGCTCATGGCCAAGCTCATCGTCACGGGCGAGACGCGCGAGCAGGCGCTCAAGCGCGCCCGCCTGGCCCTCGACGAGTTCCGCATCGAGGGCCTGCCCACCGTGCTGCCCTTCCACCGCGCCGTGGTGCGGGACGAAGACTTCACGGCCGAGCCCTTCCGCGTGGACACGGGCTGGATCGAGCGCGACTTCAGCGCGCGCCTCGAGGCCTCGGATCAGGTCGCGCTCGCGCCGGACGGCTCACGCGCCGAGTTCACGATCGACGTGGACGGCCGCGCCGTGCGCCTCGGCCTGCCCGCCGCGCTCACCTCGCTCCTGGGCGTCGCCGCCCAGGCCGGCGCGGGGCTGGGTGGCGAGGCAGCGCCGTCGGGCACGGGGCAGGGCGCCACAGCGCCCGACGACGCCTCGGTCGCCGCCCCGGTGGACGGCACCTTGGCCGCGTGGAAGGTCGAGGACGGCACCGCCGTGGAGGCGGGGGACCCGATCGCCGCGGTGGAGGCCATGAAGATGGAGACCGTCGTGACGGCCAAGCGCGCCGGTGTGGTGCGCCTGGCCCCGCTCGCTGCGGGCGAGGGCGTGCGCCGCGGCCAGGAGCTGGCCCGCATCGAGTAGCCTCACCGCCGCCGAGGTTTTCTCACGGCCTTCGCGCTTCTCTCACGGTCATCGTGCCCGTTCGACAGCGCGGAGGCCGTGACTTTTCGTGAGTGCCGGCCGCTGCGTCGCGGCGGCCCGCCGGTGCTAGCGTTCCCCGCATGCGCATAGCGATTCTGGGGGGACGCGGCACGCTCGGCACCTTGGTGGCCGGAGCGCTGGAGCAACGCGGGCACGAGGTGGCGGTGCTGGGGCGCCGCGACGGGGTGGACGCGCTCACGGGCGAGGGGCTCGACGCAGCGTTGGTGGGCGTCGACGTGGTCGTGGACGCGCTCAACTTCCAGGGGATGAGCGCCAAGAAGGCGCGCGCCTTCTTCGGCGGGACCGCGCGCACCGTGACAGCGGCGGCGGCCCGCGCGGGAGTCAGGCGCGTGGTGGTGGTCTCCATCGCCGGGGCCGCCGATCCCGAGGTGCACCGGCGCCACGGCTACTACGCTGGCAAGGCGGAGCAGGAGGCGGCCTATCTGGCCGCCGCCACGGGCCGCGCCGCTGAGGGCGCGCCCGTCACGATCGTCCACTCGACGCAGTGGTTCGAGCTCGTGGACCAGATGGTGTCCATGATCCCGCTCGGCCCGGCCGCGCTCCTGCCCACCATGCGCATGGCGGCGGTGAGCGCCGGCTCCGTGGCCGCGTTTGTCGCCGCGACGGCCGAACGGGACGCGGCGGACGACACCCTGCCGGTGGTCCGATCCTTGGCCATCCGGGGGCCGGAGGTCGCCACGGGCGCGGAGCTCGCGCGGACCATTGCTGCCGTGCGGGGCACGGTGGGCGGCCGCCGCCCGCGCGTGTTCTGGGAGCTACCCCTCTTCGGTAAGGCGATCGCCTCCGGCGGTCTGGTCCCCGGCGGGCCCCGCGGCGAGGCGGTGATCGGCGCGGCCGGAGGGGTGGAGCCGGTGACGGTCGATCCCGTGACGGTGCGGGAGTGGGCCGGCCGGGGCGAACGGGGCTGATGCGCGGTTCGCTACGCTGCGCGCTTCGGTTCGAGGCACGGCGCCCCGACGCACTCAGTCCCCTAGGCGCGGCGTCGCGGTGGCGGGCAGTCGACTCGCTTCGTGGGAGGCTGTGAGGGTGAACGCACCCCACGCCCACACCACGTCCTGGGTGACCCAGCGCCTGCGCGAGCGCATCGAGGCCGGCGCCCTCCTGCCCGGGACCAAGCTCGCGGAGCAGCAGCTCGCCGGCGAGCTCGAGGTCTCCCGCAACACGCTGCGCGAGGCCTTCACCGCGCTGGCAGCGCACGGCCTCGTGGAGCGCATCCCCAACCGCGGGGTCTTCGTTGCGTCCCCCGGCGCGGACGGCGTGCGCGAGATCTACGCCGTGCGTCGCGTCGTGGAGCCGGCGGCCCTGCTCTGGGCGCCCGTGCCGGAGGGCACCGTGGAGCGCATGGAGGCCATCGTGGCCCGTGCGCGGGCGGCAAGGGAGGCCGGGGACGTCCCCGCCATGGCCGCCGCGAACCAGGAGCTGCACCGCATCATCGTGGGGCTCAACGCCTCGGCCGGGGTCACCGAGATGATGGAACGCGTGCTGGCCCGCATGCGCCTCGTCTTCTTCGCCATGCACGACCAGCCCGACTTCCACACCCAGTACGTCTTGCTCAACGCGCGGCTCGTGGAGCTGCTCGGCCGGGGCGAGCGCGCGCAGGCGGCCGAGACGATGCGCGAGTACCTCGACCAGGCCGAGGCCGAGCTCCTGGGGCACCTGGAACGCGACGCCCGCGCCTGAGGCGCCCGGGCGTCGTCGTGCCCTGGAGCCGGGCCCGTTGAACCGCGGCCCGCGCCTGAAACCCCTCCCACCAAAAACCGCGCCCTCCTGGACGGTCCGCGCACTCGAGTGCGCGGACCGTCCAGGAGGACGCGGAAAACGCGAACGGGCCGGCTACGGCAGCTGCAACGCCGAGTTCTTGAGGTCGGTGACCAGCATGTGGCCGGGCGCGTGACCGATCGCGAGCGACGGCTTGGACTGCATGACCGCCGCCTGCGGGGTCACGCCGCACGCCCAGAACACCGGGACCGTGCCCTCGGCGATCTGAACCGGATCACCGAAATCGGGGCGCGAGAGGTCGTCGATGCCGAGCGCGGCCGGGTCGCCCACGTGCACCGGCGCGCCGTGGACGGCCGGGTAGCGCGAGGTGATGCGCACCGCGTCGGCCACCTGGGAGGCGGGGATGGGGCGCATGGAGACCACGAGCGGCCCGGCCATGGATCCGGCCGGGGCACACGCGCGGTTGGTGCGGAACATCGGCACGTTGACGCCCTGCTCGATGTGGGCCACGGGTACCTCCCCCTCGCGCAGCGCCGCCTCGAAGGAGAAGGAGCAGCCGAGGATGAACGTCACGAGGTCCTCGCGCCACACTGCGCCCAGGTCCGTGGGCGAGTCCACGAGCACGCCGTCCTCGTACACGGTGTAGCGCGGCACATCGGTGCGGATGCCACCGCCGGCCAGGAGCTCGGAGCTCGTCTCGCCGGCGTCAAGGACGCCAAGCACGGGGCAGGCCTTGGGGTTGCGCTGGGCAAAGAGCAGCACGTCGAACGCCTGCGCCTTCGGCACGATCAGCAGGTTCGCCTGAGCGTATCCGTCGCTGTACCCGGCCGTCGGGGTGACGAGCCCCGCGCGGAAGAGCGCGCGGGCCTCGGCGGGGGAGAGG
>JALAHE010000144.1 GCA_022712075.1 Galactobacter sp. | reverse complement strand
TCGCTCGACGCGGAGCAGCTGCTCGCGCCGTTGCACGAGCTCGATGCGCTCGCCCCGGCAGACGTGCCGGAGCGCTTTGCGCACGTCCTTGATTCGCTGACCCAGGCCTTGGAGGACGGCGCGTGAGCGGGACGGTCGTGAACGAACCGGATCGGCTCGACGTGGCCCTGGTGAAGGCCGGTCTGTTCCCGTCACGTACGCGCGCGGCCAAGGCCGTGGCTGCAGGACGGATCAGCCTCGACGGCAACGTCATCACGCGCTCCTCCCATGTGGCAGCGGCCGGTCAAGAGCTCAGCGTGGCGTCAGACGAGGCCGATCGCTGGGTCGGCCGCGCGGCGCACAAGCTGCTCGGAGCCCTCGAGACCTTCCCCGACGTGGACCCGCGCGGCGCCGTGTGCCTGGACGCCGGCGCCTCGACCGGCGGCTTCACGCAGGTGCTGCTCGAGCGCGGAGCCGCTGCGGTGCACGCCGTTGACGTGGGGCACGACCAGCTTCACCCCGACGTCGCGTCCGATCCCCGCGTCAGCAATCACGAGGGCGTCAACGTTCGCGTGCTGAACGAGGACTTCGTGGCCGGCGGCGTGGACCTGATCGTGGGCGACCTCTCCTTCATCTCCCTCACGCTGGTGGTGGCGCCGCTCGCGAGCGTCCTGCGCGGCGGGGGCGAGGCACTGCTCATGGTCAAGCCGCAGTTCGAGGTGGGCCGCGAGAAGCTCTCCCGCACCGGCGTGGTCTCCTCGCCGCTGCAGCGCCGTGAGGCGGTCGAGGCGGTGCTCGAGGCGGCGATCGCCGCCGGGTTGGAGCCGCGCGGCGTCGGCCGCAGCCAGCTGGCCGGCCAGGACGGCAACGCCGAGTTCTTCCTCCGCTTGCGCAAGCCGGCCAAGCCGACCACGCCGAACGGCGCCCCGAGCCACCCCCGCGACGACGCGGCGTCGGCCCTTGGCGTCATGCTGGACGCGGTTGACTATCGTTGAACCCGTCCGGCCCCGCGCGCGAACGCGCGCCGGGGCCAGCCCAGGCAAGGAAGGCGGACGCATGAGACGGATCCTCGTCTTGACCCACACGGGGCGCGATGAGGCGGTGAACGCCGCACTCGAGGCCGGGCGCTACCTGCGCAGGGCCGGGCTCGCCCCGGTTATGCGGGCGGACGAGGCCGCGCAGATCCGCGCCGGGGCCTCGGGCGATCAGCTGGACGTGGAGATCCTCGGTCAGGACGTCGAGCTGGCCGACATCGAGCTCGGCATGGTCCTCGGCGGCGACGGCACCATCCTGCGCAGCGCCGAACTCGTGCGCGCGGCTGGCGTCCCGCTGCTCGGCGTCAACCTGGGCCACGTCGGCTTCCTCGCCGAGAGCGATCGCGCCGACCTCTCCGCCACCGTCGACGCCATCGTCGAGCGCTCCTACACCGTGGAGGAACGGCTCACGATGGACGTGCAGGTCTGGCACAACGGCCGCCGCACGGCCCGCACCTGGGCGCTGAACGAGGCGGCCGTCGAGAAGGCCGACCGCGAGCGCATGGTCGAGGTGGTCGTCGAGGTCGACGCCCGCCCCATCTCCACGTTCGGTTGCGACGGCGTCGTCATGGCGACCCCCACCGGCTCCACCGCCTACGCGTTTTCCGCGGGCGGTCCCGTGGTGTGGCCCGAGGTGGAGGCCCTCGTGATGGCCCCCATCTCCGCCCACGCGCTCTTCGCGCGTCCCCTCGTCGTGGCGCCGACGTCCACCATGGCGGTCGAGCTCATCACCCGCACCGACGCGCGCGGCGTGCTCTGGTGCGACGGTCGCCGCATGGTCGACCTCCCGCCCGGCTCCCGCGTGGAGGCCACGCGCAGCGAGCACCCAGTGCGCCTCGCCCGCCTGACCACCACGCCCTTCAGCGAGCGCCTCGTCCGCAAGTTCCAGCTGCCCATCATGGGCTGGCGCGGTCCGGTGGAGCCGGCGACTCCGCTCACCACCGAGATCCCGGTGGTCGGCAACGTGACGCCCGTGGAGCCCCCGCGCAACAACGAACCCTTCCTTCCGCAGCCCGGGGAGCGTGGCTAGATGATCGAGTCCCTGCGCATCCGTTCCCTCGGCGTCATCGACGAGGCGGAACTGCCGCTCGGCGGCATCCAGGACGCCGAACTCCCGCTCGGCCCCGGCTACACCGTGGTCACGGGCGAGACCGGTGCGGGCAAGACCATGGTGGTCACTGCCCTCGGCCTGCTGACGGGCCGCCGTGCCGACGCCGGCATGGTCAGGCGCGGCGCTGAACGCGCCGTCGTGGAGGCTACGGTGCTCGACGACGCCGCTTCGCCGGCTTTGGTGGAGGCGGTCGAGTCCGGCGCGGAGCTGGACGAGGACGGCGACAAGGCAGTGCTGTACCTTTCGCGGACGGTGTCTTCGGAGGGGCGGGGTCGGGCCCACGCCGGCGGTCGCTCCGTCCCCGTCTCGACGCTCGGGCGTATCGGCGAGAAGCTCGTGGCGGTGCACGGCCAATCGGACCAGTTGCGCCTGCGCGGCGCCGCGGAGCAGCGCGCTGCCCTCGACGCCTTCGGCGGCGCAGAGCTCGCCGCCGCGCTGGGGGAGTACCAGGACGTCTTCGCCCGCCTGCGGGCGGCAAGCGCCGAGCTACAGGACATCCAGGAGCGCGGCCGCGAGCGCGCGCTCGAGGCGGAAACGCTGCAGTCGGCGCTCGAGGAAATCGATCGCGTGGAGCCCCAGCCGGGGGAGGACGAGGAGCTGGCCACGCGCGCGCAGCGCCTGGCCCACGTCGAGGAGCTGCGCGAGGGTGCAACGCTTGCCCACGCCGCCCTGGCCGGCGACGAGGTGGGGGAGAGCGCCGACGCGGTGACGCTGGTCGATGCCGCCAAGCGCGCCCTCGAGGCCGTTGACGCCGACGATCCGGCGTTGGCCGAGCAGACAGCCCGCCTGCGCGAGGTCGGCTACATCCTGGCCGACGTCGCCGTGGAGCTCGCGGGCTACGCCGAGTCCCTCGACGCCGATGGGCCGGCCGAGTTGGCCGCCGTGGAGGAGCGCCGGGCCGACCTGGCGGGCCTCCAGCGCCGCTTTGCCCCGAGCATCGACGAGGTGCTCGCTTGGGCCGTGACCGCCCGCGAGCGGCTTGCCGGGCTGCAGGACGACCCGGCACGGCTCGAGGCCCTGCACGAGCAGGTCCGAGAACTCGAGGCGGCGCTGCTGGAGAAGGCAAACGCCCTCCACGCCCTGCGCGCCGCGGCGGCGTCCACCCTCGCGTCCCGCGTGGACGAGGAACTGCACGCCCTCGCCATGCCGCAGGCCCGCCTGAACATCGACGTGGCGCCGAGCGAGCCGGCGGCGCACGGCGCCGACGAGATCACCTTCCTCCTGGCCCCGCCCCCCGGCGCCGACCCGCGCCCGCTGGGCAAGGGTGCCGCGGGTGGCGAGCTGTCCCGCGTCATGCTCGCGCTCGAGGTCGTCCTCGCGGAGGTCGATCCAGTGCCCACCTTCGTGTTCGACGAGGTGGACTCGGGCGTGGGCGGCGAGGCGGCCGTGGAGATCGGCCGGCGCCTTGCACGCCTGGCCAGGCACGTGCAGGTCGTGGTGGTCACCCACCTCCCGCAGGTCGCGGCGTTCGCCGATCGCCACCTCAACGTCACCAAGACGGCGCACGGCGAGGGCCAGGCGGGCTTCACCACCTCAGACGTGGTGACCTTGGACACCGAGGGGCGCATCACCGAGCTCGCGAGGATGCTGGCCGGCCAGGCCGACTCCGAGGCGGCGCGCGCCCATGCCAAGGAACTCCTCGAGGACGGCGCGCGCGAGGCCCGCCAGCGGGCCTGAGCCGACCCGCCCAAGCCAGCCGGGCGTCGTCGTGCCGTGAATGGCTGGCGCCGTCCAAGGAGGGGATCCTCACCCTCCCGCAGCTCTTCTCAAACCCGTTCTCGATGCTAGGATGAAGTCCCGTGGTGCAACGATCTTTCACAGGCCAGCGGTCCAACGAGACCACCAAGCACATCTTCGTCACCGGCGGTGTGGCGTCCTCCCTGGGTAAGGGACTGACAGCCTCCTCTCTCGGTAACCTTCTTCGCTCGCGCGGCCTGTCCGTGACGATGCAGAAGCTGGATCCCTACCTCAACGTGGATCCGGGAACGATGAACCCCTTCCAGCACGGCGAGGTCTTTGTGACCGACGACGGCGCTGAGACGGACCTCGACATCGGACACTACGAGCGCTTCCTCGACGAGAACCTCGCGGGCAACGCCAACGTGACGACGGGCCAGGTCTACTCCACGGTCATCGAGAAGGAACGCCGCGGCGACTACCTCGGCGACACCGTGCAGGTCATCCCGCACATCACGGACGAGATCAAGCGCCGCATGCGCCTGCCCGCGACCGAGCCGGGTGCCGGCAAGTCCGCCCCCGACGTCATCATCACCGAGATCGGTGGCACGGTCGGCGACATCGAGTCGCAGCCCTTCCTCGAGTCGGCCCGCCAGGTCCGCCAGGACATCGGCCGCGGCAACGTCTTCTTTGTGCACGTTTCCCTGGTGCCGTACATCGGCCCGAGCCACGAACTCAAGACCAAGCCCACGCAGCACTCCGTTGCCGCGCTGCGCTCGATCGGCATCCAGCCCGACGCCCTCGTGATCCGTTCGGACCGCGAGATCCCCATGGAGATGCGCAACAAGATCGGCCGCACGTGCGACGTCGATCCCGAGGCCGTCATCAACTGCGCGGACGCCCCGAGCATCTACGACATCCCGGTGACCATCCACGCCCAGGGCCTTGACGCGTACATCGTGCAGCACCTCGGCCTGAAGTTCCAGGACGTCGACTGGAGCAAGTGGAACAAGCTGCTCCAGGCCGTGCACCACCCCAAGCACGAGGTCGAGGTGGCCCTCGTCGGCAAGTACATCGACCTGCCCGACGCCTACCTCTCCGTGACCGAGGCCCTGCGCGCCGGCGGCTTCGCCAACGAGACCCGCGTCAAGATCCGTTGGGTCCGCTCGGACGAGTGCGCCACGGAGGAGGGGGCCAAGAAGGCCCTCGCTGGCGTCTCCGCGATCTGCGTGCCCGGTGGCTTCGGCATCCGCGGCCTCGAGGGCAAGCTTGGCGCGCTGCGCCACGCCCGCACCACGGGCCTGCCGACCCTGGGCCTGTGCCTGGGCCTGCAGTCGATGGTCATCGAGTATGCCCGCAACGTGGCCGGCCTCGAGGGAGCCTCCTCCACGGAGTTTGATCCCGAGTCCACCGTGCCGGTCATCTCCACGATGGCCGAGCAGGAGAACATCGTTGACGGCAAGGGCGACCTGGGCGGCACCATGCGCCTTGGCCTGTACCCGGCCAAGCTCAAGGAGGGCTCCGTGGTCGCCGAGACCTACGGCGCCACCGAGGCGTCCGAGCGTCACCGCCACCGCTACGAGGTCAACAACGCCTACCGCGACACGCTCGAGGAGGCCGGCCTGGTCATCTCCGGCACGTCGCCGGACGGCAAGCTGGTGGAGTACGTTGAGCTGCCCCGCGAGGTGCACCCCTACTACGTCTCCACGCAGGCCCACCCGGAGCTCGGCTCGCGCCCCACGCGCCCCAACGCCCTGTTCGCCGGCCTCGTCGAGGCCGCGCTGGGTTACCAGGCCAAGTGATGAACGACGTCGCGGGGCACGGCCCCGCTTCCGGCTCGCCTGTGCAGGCGGCCGGGCAGATCGCTGATCTGCCCGTGGAGGCGGGCGCGGTGTCCCGCGACGTCGTGTTCTCCGGCCACATCTGGGACATCGTCCGCGAGGGCTTCACCCTCCCAGACCACGAGGGCGTCATCTCTCGGGACTTCATGGAGCACCCCGGCGCCGTGGGCGTCGTCGCCATGGACTCCGAGGGCCGCGTGCTGCTGCAGCGCCAGCGCCGCCAGCCCGTGCGGCGCGAGCTCTGGGAGGTCCCGGCCGGACTCCTCGACGTCGAGGGCGAGGCCGGTCTGACCGGCGCCCAGCGCGAGCTCTACGAGGAGGCCGACCTCACGGCTGCCACGTGGAACGTGCTCGTCGACCTGTTCAATTCGCCAGGTTCCTCCTCCGAGGCCATCCGGGTGTACCTCGCCCGCGATCTTTCCCTCGTTCCCGAGGAGCTGCGCCACCACCGCACGGAGGAGGAGGCGGGCATGCCCGCCGCGTGGCTGAGCCTCGACGAGGCCCTCGACGCCGTGCTCTCCGGTCGGGTGGGAAACCCCACGACCGTGGCCGGCGTGCTCGCTCTGGCGGCCAACGTTTCAACCGGCTTCTCCCGGCTGCGCCCGGCCGACGCCCCCTGGGACGCCCGCCCCGCCGCCGGCGGCCCGGGCGAGACCTTCGTGGTGCCCGGCACCGAGGGCCCGCTTGGCTGAGGCCGGCCCCGCTTCGGTGGCCCCTGACGACGCGCTCGCGCGCGCCGTCGGGGGCTATCTGCGTCACCTGGGGATTGAGCGCGGCCTGGCCGCCAACACCGTTGCCGCGTACGGGCGCGACCTCGCCCGCTACGAGCGCTACCTCCGGGGGCTGGGGCGCACGGACCCGGCCGCCGTCACGACGCGCGACGTGACGGGTTTCGCCGCGGCGCTCGGCGATGGGGCCGACGGCGGCGCGGTCCTGGCCGCCCGTTCGGCGGCCCGCGTGGTCGTGGCCGTGCGCGGCGCCCACCGCTTCTGGGCCCTCGAGGGGCTCACGGTCGAGGACGTGAGCTCCGAGGTGCACCCGCCCGCCGCCGGCCAGCGCCTGCCCAAGGCCCTGCCCCTCTCCCAGGTGGAGGCGCTGCTCGAGGCCGCCGGGGGAGAGGGCACCGAGGACGACACCCCGGCCGCCCTGCGCGATCGTGCCCTTCTCGAATTCCTCTACGCCACGGGCGCCCGCGTCTCGGAGGCAGTGGGCCTCGACGTTGACGACCTCCACCTGGAGCCGAGCGCCGACGGCGGGCCCGCCGTCGTGCGCCTCTTTGGCAAGGGATCGAAGGAGCGCGTGGTGCCGCTCGGTTCCTACGCCGTCCGCGCCCTGTCCGCGTACCTGGTGCGGGCCCGGCCGGTGCTCGTGGCGAAGGGCCGCGGCACCGCCGCGCTCTTCCTGAATCAGCGCGGCTCCCGGCTCTCTCGACAGTCGGCATGGAACCTCATGCGCTCGGCCGCGGACAAGGCGGGCATCACCGCCGATGTGGGTCCGCACACCCTGCGGCACTCCTTCGCCACCCACCTCATCGAGGGCGGCGCAGACGTCCGCGTGGTCCAGGAGCTGCTTGGCCACGCCTCCGTCACCACCACGCAGGTGTACACGATGATCACGGTTGACACCCTGCGCGAGGTGTTCATGACCTCGCATCCGCGGGCGCGCTAGCTCGTCCTCGCGGCGTTTCCCGTTCGCTGCCCCTTCCGCTGGGCGCCGCTGGGCGGCACGATGGGGCCATGAGCGATGCACACCTTTTGAAGCCGGATCTGGCCCGCGCGGCGCGCGCCCTGACCCAGGTCTCCACCAAGACGATCGCCTCGAAGGCCGGGCTGCCCAAGGAGGCGGTGAAGAGCTTCGAGCGCGGCGTCGGGTTCCTTTCCGACGAAGAGAACGCGGCGTTGCGCGGCGCCCTCGAGCGCTACGGGGCGGTCTTCCTGCCGGAGGAGGGTGCGCTCGGCTATGGCGTGCGGCAGAAGTTCAGCACGCGTAAGGTGGCGAAACTCGAGTCCTGGGAGAACGAAGGCGGGCCGGCCGCGGACGACGACGTCTAGGCCGGCCAGCGACGGGGAGAACGCCACTGCCCATGCAGAGGGCAGCGAAGGGGCCCGCGGTGTGCCCGGGCCGGTCCCCGGGGGGGGGGGGAGGAGAGGGGGCCGCGCGCGCGGGGGGGGGGGCGGGGACGGGGGGCGGGGGGGGCCCCCGAGCGACGGG
>JALAHE010000143.1 GCA_022712075.1 Galactobacter sp. | reverse complement strand
TCTGGGGCGCGGGGGCCACTGGCTTCGAGGACATGAGCTGGCCTTCCTTGGCTGCGGTCACCTCAAAGGGGAATGTGACCTGGCTTACGTTTCTCGGGTGTGGCGGCAAGCCTGGCAGATGCCGTGGGGGCGATAGAAGGGCTCCGTGATGCGGAAATGGAGGTGGTCTGACCGGATGCGCGACGGCGCGCGGTCGGCTTCCGCGCCACGGCGCGGCTTTTGGTATCCCATCGGTGGGTGCAACGAGTTCTCGGCGCTCGACGTGGCGCGTGTCACATTTGGGATACCGTTCGTCACAATTCCATGAAGCGGAAGTTCGGACACTCTCAGTGGAAAAGACTTGACGGTGATCCGCATCACGGCCTAGGGTTTCATCAGACAGAACCAAACTTCCGCAATATGGCACCGCGAGAGGCGGCCCCGATGTCCTACACCGTGAACTGCTCCATCCTTCTCACCGAGCTCCCGCTCCTCGAGCGCCCCGCCGCCGCCAAGGCGGCCGGCTTCGACCAGGTCGAGTTCTGGTGGCCCTTCGCCGAGGCCGTCCCGGCCCAGAAGGACGTCGACGCCTTCATCGCCGCCCTCAAGAACGCCGGCGTCCAGCTGACCGGCCTGAACTTCCTGGCCGGCGACATGCCCGCCGGCGACCGCGGCCTCGTCTCCTGGAAGGGGCGCTGCGGCGAGTTCAAGGAGAACGTCGAGGTCGTCGCCGCGATCGGCGAGGCCACGGGCTGCAAGGCCTTCAACGCCCTCTACGGCAACCGCCTCGAGGAGTTCACGCCGGAGGCGCAGGACGAGCTGGCCGTGAAGAACCTCGTGGCCGCGGCCCAGGGCGTGGCTCGCATCGGCGGCACGGTCCTCCTCGAGCCCGTCTCCGGCACCCCGGCGTACCCGCTCAAGACCGCCGCCGACGCGCTGGCCGTCATCGCGAAGACCCAGGAGGCGGGCGTGGACAACGTCAAGCTCCTGGCCGACTTCTACCACCTGGCCGTCAACGGGGACGACGTCGCCGCCGTCATCGAGAACCACGCCAAGGACTTCGGCCACATCCAGATCGCCGACGACCCGGGGCGCGGCGCCCCCGGCACCGGCACGCTGCCGCTGGGCGAGTGGATCACTCGCTCCCGCGAGCTCGGCTACCAGGGCCCCATCGGCCTCGAGTACAAGGCCCCCGCGGCCGAGGCCTTCAGCTGGCTCATCCGCCAGCCCGCCTGATCCAGACCCTCGTGCACCGGCCGCGCAGCGGCACCCACCCACACACTTTCAGGAGAACATCATGAGCAAGAACGTCGCCGTCATCGGCCTCGGCATCATGGGCCTGCCCATGGCCAAGAACCTCGTCAAGGCCGGCTTTGCCGTGACGGGCTACAACCGCTCCCCGCAGAAGGTCCAGGAGCTCGTCGCCGCCGGCGGTCAGGGTGCCGCGAGCGTGGCCGAGGCCGTCAAGGACGCCGACGTCATCATCACGATGGTTCCGGATTCCCCCGATGTGGAGGCGGTGCTCACGGGTGAGGACGGCATCATCGGCAACGCCAAGGCCGGCGCCACTTGGATCGACGCCTCGTCCATCCGTCCCGACGTCACCACCCGCCTGGCCGAGGTGGCCCGCGCCGCAGGCCTGCGCCCCATCGACGCCCCGGTCTCCGGCGGCGAGCAGGGTGCCATCGACGGCGTCCTCTCGATCATGCTCGGCGGCGACGCCTCCGACATCGCCGAGGTGCAGGACGTCCTCGAGGCCGTCGGCAAGACCATCGTCCACGTGGGCCCGGCCGGCTCCGGCCAGACCGTCAAGGCCGCCAACCAGCTCATCGTGGCCGGCAACATCGCCCTCCTCGCGGAGGCCATCCTCTTCCTCGAGGCGCACGGCGTGGACACCGACGCCGCGGTCAAGGTCCTCGGCGGCGGCCTGGCCGGCTCCAAGGTCCTGGACCAGAAGGCCCAGAAGATGCTGAATCGCGAGTTCGCCCCGGGCTTCCGCCTGGCGCTGCACAACAAGGACATGGGCATCGTGACCTCGGCCGCCCGCGAGGCCGGCCTGTCGCTCCCGGTCGGCGGCCTCATCGCCCAGCTCGTCACCTCCACGGTGGCCTCCGGCGACGGCGCCCTTGACCACTCCGGCCTCTTCCGCACCCTGGCCAACCTCTCCGGCGCCAACCCGGACCAGGCCCCGGCCTCCGCCGCCTCGCTCTCCGCCTGAGTCGCCGGGGCCGGGTCCCAGAACCCGGCTCCGCGGCCCAAGCAACGCCAAGGCACCCACGCCTCACGCCCGACGTCGGGCACCCCGCCCCGTCCGGCTCACACAAGCCGGCCGGTGGGCGAACCACACCCTTTTCTTAGCCCAGCGAGCGCCTCAGCGCCGCTGCGGACCTCTCAAAGGAGGACGCCATGCCCCGCATGCGCACCGTTGACGCCATCGCCCTGATCCTGGAGAAGGAGGGCAGCACGGAGGCCTTCGGCCTGCCGGGCGCCGCCATCAACCCGCTGTACTCGGCGCTGCGCGCCCACGGCGGCATCCGCCACACGCTCGCCCGCCACGTCGAGGGCGCGAGCCACATGGCCGACGGCTACTCCCGCGCCGCCGCCGGCAACATCGGCGTCTGCATCGGCACCTCGGGTCCCGCCGGCACCGACATGATCACGGGCCTCTACGCGGCCCAGGCCGACTCCATCCCCATGCTGTGCATCACGGGCCAGGCGCCCACGAACAAGCTGCACACCGAGGACTTCCAGGCCGTGGACATCGCCGCGATCGCCGCGCCGCTCTCCAAGCTGGCCGTGACCGTGCTGGAGCCGGGCCAGGTGCCGGGCACCTTCCAGAAGGCCTTCGGCCTCATGCGCAATGGCCGCCCGGGCCCCACGCTGATCGACCTGCCGATCAACGTGCAGCTGGCCGAGATTGAGTTCGACATCGACCTCTACGAGCCGCTGCCCGTGGCCAAGCCCGCCGCGACGCGCGCCCAGGCCGAGAAGGTCCTGGACCTGCTGCTCTCCGGCAAGAAGCCGATCCTGATCGCCGGCGGCGGCGTGATCAACGCCGACGCTGCCGCGGAGTTCGTGGAGCTCGCCGAGCTGCTGAACGTGCCGGTGGTCCCGACCCTCATGGGCTGGGGCGTGCTGCCGGACGATCACCGCCTCATGGCCGGCATGGTGGGCCTGCAGACCCAGCACCGCTACGGCAACGCCAACTTCCTGGCCTCCGACACCGTGGTGGGCATCGGCAACCGCTTCGCCAACCGCCACACGGGCGGCCTTGACACCTACCGCGCCGGGCGCAAGTTCGCGCACATCGATATCGATCCCACGCAGATCGGCCGCATCTTCAACGCCGACGTCTCGGTGGTCTCCGACGCCAAGGCTGCGCTGCAGGCGCTGCTCGAGGTCGCCAAGGAGCGCCAGGGTGCCGGCTCGCTGCCGGACTACACGGAGTGGGTGGACGAGGTCCGCGCCCGCCGCGGCCAGCTGCAGCGCAAGACCAACTTCTCCAACGTGCCGATCAAGCCGCAGCGCGTGTACCAGGAGATGAACGCGAGCTTCGACGAGGACCGCGACACCGTCTACGTGACGACGATCGGCCTGAGCCAGATCGCCGGCGCCCAGATGCTGCACGTCTTCGGCCCGCGCCAGTGGATCAACGCCGGCCAGGCCGGCCCGCTGGGCTGGACCGCCCCCGCCGCGCTGGGCGTGGCCCGCGCGCTGCCGGGCAAGACCGTGGTGGCCCTCTCCGGCGACTACGACTTCCAGTTCATGATCGAGGAGCTCGCCGTGGGCGCGCAGCACCAGCTGCCGTACGTGCACGTGGTGGTCAACAACTCCTACCTGGGCCTGATCCGTCAGTCCCAGCGCCCCTTCGAGATGGATTACCAGGTGTCCCTGGCCTTCGAGAACATCAATTCCCCCGAGACCGAGGGATATGGTGTGGATCACGTCAAGGTGGCAGAGGGCCTGGGCTGCAAGGCCATCCGCGTGCAGGACCCGGACAAGATCGGCGACGCCCTGGCGACCGCCAAGGCCCTGGCCAAGGAGCACCTGGTGCCTGTGGTCGTGGAGGTCATCCTGGAGCGCGTCACCAACATCGCGATGGGCACGGAGCTGGACAACGTCAACGAGTTCGAGGACCTGGCCGAGGTGGCGGGCGACGCCCCCACGGCGATCGTGCCGCTGAACGCGCCGGCCACGGTCTGATCCCCTTCGAGAACGCCAAGAAGAGACGCGAGGAGGTGCACATGAGAATCGTGATTGCCCCTGACAAGTTCAAGGGTTCGCTCAGCGCGGCCCAGGTGGCGCGGCGTATCGAGGCCGGCCTGGCCGCCGCGATCCCGGGCGTCGTGTGCACCCGCGTCCCCATGGCGGACGGCGGCGAGGGCACCGTCGATGCAGCCCTCGCCGCCGGCTTCAGCCCCCTCAGCGTGTTCGTCACCGGTCCCACCGGGGAGCGCGTCGAGGCGGTGCTGGGACTGCGCGGGGAGGAGGCCGTCGTCGAGATGGCCGCAGCCTCCGGGCTGGATCTGCTGCCCGGCGGGGTCAAGGACGCCCTGGGCGCCACGTCCCGCGGCACGGGCGAGCTGATCCGCGCCGCGCTGGACGCGGGGGCCAGGACCATCACGCTTGGCGTGGGCGGCTCGGCCTCCACCGACGGCGGGGCCGGGCTGCTGCGCGGCCTCGGCGCCGAGGTTTTCGATCGCGACGGCGCGCCGCTCGCCGAGGGCGGCGGGGCGCTGGCCTGGGCCGCGCGCCTCGACCTCTCGGGTCTGGACCCGCGCCTCGCCGGCACGCGCTTTGTGCTCGCCGCCGACGTGGACAACCCGCTCACGGGTGAACGCGGCGCCGCCGCCGTGTTTGGCCCCCAAAAGGGGGCCTCCCAGGAGCAGGTCGCGGTGCTCGACGACGCCCTGGGAACCTGGGCACGCGTCGTCGGGCAGGCGCTGGGCACCGCCGCGGAGGAGGCCTCCGGCCTCCCCGGGGCCGGCGCCGCCGGCGGCGTGGGCTACGCGGCCCTCGCCGTGCTGGGCGCCACCCGGCGACCCGGCGTCGAGGTGGTGGCCGAGCTCGTGGGCCTGGCCGCCGCCGTGGAGGGTGCCGACGCCGTCATCACGGGGGAGGGCTCGCTCGATAGCCAGTCCCTCGGAGGAAAAACCCCCACGGGGGTCGCCAACGCGG
Source organism: Galactobacter sp. (assembly GCA_022712075.1). Classification (GTDB taxonomy): domain Bacteria; phylum Actinomycetota; class Actinomycetes; order Actinomycetales; family Micrococcaceae; genus Galactobacter. Next base: position 2,619 of record JALAHE010000143.1, on the reverse strand, counting down.
CACACGCCGCCGGCGTCCCCGTCTATGCCGTGTGCGGCCGCACCACCCTCGGTGAGGCCGCCTGGCGGGAGGCCGGCTTCGCCGACGTCCTGCCGCTGTCCGGGCTGGAACCCGACCCGGTGCGCTCCATGGAGCGCGCGGGTGAGCTCGTGCAGCAGATCGGGGAGGAGTTCGGCCGCGTTCTGGCCGGGACGCCCCACAACAGCGAGAAGCATTTGATTGAGGAGGACGCGTGAGCGAGACCGTGACGAGCACCCCCCGCACCGAGGTGGGTGCGCTTGACCTGGTGATCCGCGCAGAGCAGGCCTACACGCCCGAGGGCATCCGCGCCGTCGAGGTGGGCGTGCGCGACGGGAAGATCGTGGCGATCGAGGAGCTCGGCTTTGGCCTGAGCGGCGACTCGGTCGTGGACGTGCCCGCCGGCCAGGTGCTGCTGCCCGGCCTCGTGGACACGCACGTGCACGTCAACGAGCCCGGCCGCACCGAGTGGGAGGGCTTCGCCTCCGCTACGAAGGCCGCCGCTGCCGGCGGCGTCACCACCATCATCGACATGCCGCTGAACTCCATCCCGCCCACCGTCACGGTGGACGCGCTCAACATCAAGCGCGACGTCGCCCGCGACAAGGCCTTCGTGGACGTGGGCTTCTGGGGCGGCGCCATCCCGGGCAACCGAGGCGACCTGCGCCCGCTGCTGGACGAGGGCGTGTTCGGCTTCAAGTGCTTCCTGCTGCACTCCGGCGTTGACGAGTTCCCCTCGCTCACGGCCGATGAGATGCAGGAGGCCATGGAGGAGCTGGAGCCCGTCGACGGCCTGCTGATCGTCCACGCCGAGGACGCGCACATCATCGATTCAGCGCCCGAGGCCCACGGCCAGCACTACGCCGACTTCCTCGCCTCGCGTCCCCGCGACGCCGAGGACCGGGCGATCGCCGACGTGATCGAGCGCGCCGTGCGCACGGGCGCCCGCGCCCACATCCTGCACCTCTCCAACGCCGACTCCATCCAGCGCGTGCGCGAGGCCAAGGCCCGCGGCGTGCGCCTGACCGTGGAGACGTGCCCGCACTACCTCACGCTCGTGGCCGAGGAGGTCCCGGACGGGGCCACCGCGTTCAAGTGCTGCCCGCCGATCCGCGAGGAGTCCAACCGCGACGCCCTGTGGGCCGGCCTGCTGGACGGGACGATCGACCTCATCGTGTCCGATCACTCCCCGGCCACGGCCGAGCTCAAGGGCGTGGAGCACGGCGACTTCGGCATCGCTTGGGGCGGCGTGGCCTCCCTGCAGCTGGGGCTGCCGCTCGTGTGGTCCGAGGCTCGCCGGCGCGGGGTGCCGCTGGAGCAGGTGCTGACCTGGATGGGTTCGAACACTGCCGACTTCGTTGGCCTGAGTGAGAAGGGGCGGATCGCTGTGGGCAACGACGCCGACTTCTCCTTCTTTGCCCCCGAGGAGTCCTTCGTGGTGCACGCCCAGGAGCTGCGCCACAAGAACCCCGTCACCCCGTACGACGGCCGCGAGCTGACCGGGCGCGTGCACCGCACGCTCCTCGGCGGCGCCGACGTTGACTTCGAGACGCCCACCGGGCGCCTGCTGCGCGCCAACTCCTGATGCGCGCGTCAGCCTCGCGCCGCCGTCGTGCCCTTGATTGACAAGGCACGACGGCGGGCCGCCAGGCCCGCTCCCGAGCTCACCACCCCGATCGGTGGGCCACCAAGGGGAGCCCCCCACAAGCCTCGGCCGGCAAGGAATCGGGTGCCTCCGGCCGAACCCGGCGCCGACCTACCTCCGGCGACGAACACCCGCGCACCTCTCGCGCGCGGGCCGGGACCCATTGCGGCGTCGCCCCTCACGTCATGGAGGGGGCGGCGCCGCTGTGGTTTTTCCGGCTTTCCGGTGGGTCAAGGTTCTTTCGGGTTTCCCGCATTGTTATTCATGGATGCTTGATTGATGGTGCCAGCGGGAGCAGGCTGGGATCTGACCCCGTTCGGTGCTGTTCGGTGCCCGGGTCAAGGGCGCGCGTGTGGGAGCGCGGGCGCGAGGCGAGAAACGCTAGGGGAGCGGCATGGCCAGGCATGAGGCGCAGACACCGGAGCCCGACGACGCCTCGGAGGCGGCGATGCGCGGGGGCGGCGCCCGTGAGGGTGGCGCCCGCGAGGCGAGCGCCCGCGAGGGCCGTGCCGTGCCGCTTGATGCCAGCCCCGTGGGGTTGCTCGGCGGGACGCCCCGCGGCGGGTCCCCTGAATTTGTGGTGCTGACCGACACCGAGGAGCCGCCGGAGGAGCTGGCGGGCACCGCGCCCGCGAGGGATGTCTCGAAGCGGCGTTGGGTGACGTGGGGCGTGGCCGCCGGCGTGCTGGTGGCCGGGTTCTTTGTGTGGACGCTGCCGGGGTCAGGGGCGCTGGAGACGCCGGGCGGGGCCACGATGTGCGCAGGGACGATCCCCACCACCGAGGAAGCCCGCACCGTGGAGATCTACGCGGCCTTCAAGAACTACTCCTCGCTGCCCGTGACCGTAACGGGCGCCAGCGCCCAGCAGGTGGACGGCCTGAAGATCGAGAAGGTCGAGGCCAGCGTCCGCACCGACGCCGGAGGCGGCGGCCTGGCCCGCTACGACAGCTATCGGC
>JALAHE010000142.1 GCA_022712075.1 Galactobacter sp. | reverse complement strand
GGCAGGACGTGGGTTGGGCCCGCGCCGGGGTTTTTAGGGGGTTCACGCCCCGCGCAGGGGGGGGGAGCGCCCCCCGGGGGAGCCCCACCCAGCCCACCCGAGGGAGCGGCGCGCGCGAGCGCGGCGGCGCACGTCCACGGCGTCGCCGTGGGCCGGGAGGTCCTCGGCGTCGGAGAGGACGCGCACGTGCTTGGCCACGCCGGCCAGCCCCTCGCGCCCGTAGCGGATCTCCTGCACGGCCTTCAGGAAGGTCGTGGTGTTCAGGCCCGAGGCATGCGTTCCGGTGCCAAGCGTGGGCAGGACGTGGTTGGACCCGGCGGCGTAGTCCCCGAGCGAGACGGGCGAGTACTCCCCTACAAACACGGCGCCGGCGTTGACGATGCGCGCGGCGACGGCGTCGGGCTGAGCCGTGTGGATTTCCAGGTGCTCCGCGGCGTAGAGGTTCGCGGCGCGGATGGCCGTGTCCAGATCGGCGACGAGCAGGATGCCCGACTGCTCTCCGGTCAGCGCGGTGCGCACGCGATCGGAGTGCTTGGTCGCGGCCACCTGGCGGGCCAGCGGCTCGGCCAGGGCCTCGACAAGCTGCGCCGAATCAGTGATGAGGAACGCCGCGGCGTCTGGATCGTGCTCTGCCTGGGAGATCAGGTCGGCCGCGATGAACTCCGGATTGGCGCCGGCATCGGCGATGATCGCGATCTCCGTGGGGCCGGCCTCGGCGTCGATGCCCACGATGCCCTTGAGCAGGCCCTTGGCCGTGGCGACAAACTTGTTGCCGGGTCCGGTCACGAGCTGGACCGGCTCGAGGGCCTCGGGCAGGCCCGCCTCGGCGTCGGCCGGGAGGCCGTAGGCGAAGGCGGCGATCGCCTGGGCGCCGCCCATGGCGTAGACCTCGGTGACCCCGAGCAGCTCGGCCGCGGCGAGGATCGTGGGGTGCGGCAGGCCGGAACCGTCGCGGGCCGGCGGGGAGGCGAGCGCCACGGAGCTCACGCCGGCCTCCTGGGCGGGGACCACGTTCATGACGACGGACGAGGGGTACACGGCCAGGCCGCCGGGAACGTAGAGACCCACGCGGCTCACGGGCACCCAACGCATCGTCACCGACGCGTCGGGGCCGAAGCTGCTCGTCACATCCTGCGGGCGGTGCGCCGCTGCGAACACGCGGGCGCGGCTGATCGAGGCCTCGAGGGCAGCGCGGACGCTCGGCTCCAGCGTGGCGAGGGCCGCGGTCAGGGCCTCCCGCGGGACGCGCAGCAGCGGCGGGCGGGAGCCGTCGAAGCGCTCCGAGAAGTCCTGGACCGCCGCGGCGCCGCGCTCCTTCACCTCGGCGAGGATCGCCTCGACGGCCTCGCGGGGGCCGACGCCGTCGCCCTGATGCAGGCGCGGCAGGGCGTCGCGCAGCTCGCGGTCGCTCGGCCGGCTCGCCGAGAAGTCGGTGACGGACAGGATGCTCGGGGATTGCTCACTCACTCCCCCAGTTTAGGCGCGGGAACGCCCCGTTCCCGGCCCGTGTGACGGGGTCGGGAACGGGGCGTTGGCTGGCGCCGGGGCCGCGGCCTGCTTAGTTGTCCAGGCAGCTGGGACCGAGGAGCACCTTGAGGTCGCCGAAGAGCGCGGGGTTCGGGTTCACCCTGAAGGAGGCACCCAGGCGCATGATCTCGGTGGAGTGGGTGCCGAGCAGCTTCACGCGGACCTCGGATTGGCCGTGGTGGGCGCGCAGCACGTCGCCGAGCCGCCTGATCACGTCCTCAGTGGCCTTGTGCGTGGGCAGGCTCAGCGTCACGGGCCCGGAGGTGCCGTCCTCGACGATGTCCGGGATGCGTAGCTCCTGGGCCGACAGCGAGATGGAGCCGTCGTCGCGGCGCTGCACGCGCCCCTTGACCACCACGATGAGGTCCTCCGCCAGGACCGTGGCGATGGGCTGGTAGGCCTGCCCGAAGAACATGACCTCCATGGAGCCCGAGAGATCCTCGATCTCGCACTTGGCGTACGGATTGCCCGAGCTCTTGGCCACGCGGCGCTGCAGGCCGGAGATCATGCCGGCGATCGTGACCGAGTGCCCGTCCTGCGGACCGTCCTCCGCGATGACGCGGTTGACTGGCATGTCCGCCTGGGAGGCGAGCAGATCGTCAAGACCCTTGAGCGGGTGATCGGAGACGTACAGCCCGAGCATCTCGCGTTCGAAGCCGAGCTTGTCCTTCTTGTCCCATTCCGGCAGGTCGGGCACCTCGACCTCGAGGGCGCTCGAGAGCGAATCGTCACCGGCCGCGGAGAAGAGGTCAAACTGGTTGGCCGCCTCGTTGCGCTTGAGGCCCACCGCCGCGTCCACCGCCTCCTCGTGGATGCGCAGGAGCGAGCGGCGCGTGGCGCCGAGCGAGTCGAAGGCGCCGGCCTTGATGAGGGACTCGATGGTGCGCTTATTGCAGACCACCGCTGGGACCTTGTCGAGGAAGTCGGAGAAGGACTCGAAACGGCCCTTCTCGTTGCGGGCCCCCACGAGGGCGTCAACGACGTTGGCGCCGACGTTGCGGATGGCGCCCATGCCGAAGCGGATGTCGCGCCCGACCGGGGTAAAGGTCAGGTCGGACTCGTTGACGTCGGGGGCGAGCACCTCGATGCCCATGTGGCGGCACTCGTTCAGATACAGCGCCGACTTGTCCTTGTCGTCGCCGACCGAGGTGAGCAGGGCCGCCATGTACTCGGCCGGGTAGTGCGCCTTGAAGTAGGCGGTCCAGTAGGAGACCAGGCCGTACGCGGCCGAGTGGGCCTTGTTGAACGCGTAGTCGGAGAACGGGAGCAGGATGTCCCAGAGCGCCTTGATGGCCTCCTCCGAGAAGCCGCGGTCGATCATGCCCTGGTGGAAGCCGGCGTACTGCTTGTCCAGCTCCGACTTCTTCTTCTTGCCCATGGCGCGGCGCAGCAGGTCGGCCTGGCCAAGCGAGTAGCCGGCCACCTTCTGCGCGATGGCCATGACCTGCTCCTGATACACGATCAGGCCGAAGGTGGTGTCCAGGATGTCGGCCAGGGGCTCGGCGAGCTCCGGGTGGATCGGCGTCTTTTCCTGCAGGTCGTTCTTGCGCAGCGCGTAGTTGGTGTGCGAGTCGGCACCCATGGGGCCCGGTCGGTACAGGGCGATGACGGCCGAGATGTCTTCGAAGTTATCCGGGCGCATGAGACGCAGGAGCGAGCGCATGGGCCCGCCGTCGAGCTGGAACACGCCGAGCGTGTCGCCGCGCGAGAGCAGCTTGTACGCTTCCACGTCGTCCACCGCGAGGCGCTCGAGGTCGATCTCGTCGCCCGTGTTCTTCTTGATGTTCTCGAGGGCGTCGGAAATGATCGTCAGGTTGCGCAGACCCAGGAAGTCCATCTTGATCAGGCCGAGCGACTCGCAGATGGGGTAATCCCACTGCGTGATGACCTGGCCGTCCTGGATGCGGCGCATGATCGGCACCACGTCGATGATGGGGTCGGAGGACATGATGACGCCCGCGGCGTGCACACCCCATTGGCGCTTGAGCCCCTCGAGGCCCAGGGCAGTGTCGAAGACCTTGCGGGCGTCCGGATCCGTCCCGAGCAGCTCGCGGAAGTCCCCCGCCTCGCCGTAGCGCTTGGCCTCGGGATTCTCGATGTCCGCCAGGGCGATGTCCTTGGCCATGATGGCCGGCGGCAAGGCCTTGGTGAGCTGCTCGCCCATGGAGAAGGGGAAGCCGAGCACGCGCGAGGAGTCCTTGAGCGCCTGCTTGGTCTTGATGGAGCCGTACGTGACGATCATCGAGACCTTGTCGGCCCCGTACTTCTCGGTCACGTAGTGGATCGTCTCTGCGCGGCGGCGATCATCGAAGTCGACGTCGAAGTCGGGCATGGAGATGCGCTCAGGGTTGAGGAAGCGCTCGAAGATCAGGCCGTGCTCGAGCGGATCGAGGTCGGTGATACGCATGGCGTAGGCGACCATGGATCCCGCGCCGGAGCCGCGGCCGGGACCCACGCGCACGCCGTGGTCCTTCGACCAGTTGATGAAGTCGGCCACCACGAGGAAGTAGCCGGGGAAGCCCATCTTGATGATGATGTCGAGCTCGTAGTCGGCCTGCTTGCGCGAGGCCTCCGGCACGCCGTCGGGGTATCGGTAGTGCAGCCCCTTGTCGACCTCCTTGATGATCCAGGAGGTCTCGTCCTCGCCCTCGGGCGTGGGGAACTTGGGCATGTACTTGCCGATGGACTGATCGAAGTCCACCTCGCACCGCTCGGCGATGAGGAGCGTGTTGTCGCATGCCTCGGGCAGATCGCGGAAGAGCTCGCGCATCTCACGCGGGGACTTCAGGTAGTAGCCGGTGCCGGAGAAGGCGAAGCGGCTGCCGCCCTGGTCGTAGCTCGGCTCGAGCAGGGTGGAGCCCGACTGGATCGCGAGCAGCGCCTCGTGGGCCTTGGCGTCGTGCTCGTGGGTGTAGTGAAGATCGTTGGTCGCGACGAGCGGGATCTTCAGCTGCTTTGACAGGCGCAACAGGTCCTGGCGGACGCGGTTCTCGATGTCGAGACCGTGGTCCATCAGCTCGCAGAAGTAGTTCTCCTTGCCGAAGATGTCCTGGTACTCGGCCGCCGCGCGCACCGCCTCGTCGTACTGGCCAAGGCGCAGGCGCGTCTGCACCTCGCCAGAGGGGCACCCGGTCGTGGCGATGAGGCCCTTGGAGTTCTGGGAGATGAGCTCGCGGTCGAAGCGCGGCCACTTGCCGAACACCGAGTCGAGCGAGGCCACCGAGGCCGCCCGCGTCAGGTTCTGCCAGCCCTCGTTGTTGGAGGCCCACATCGTCATGTGAGTGTAGGCGCCGCCACCGGAGACATCGTCGCTGCGCTGGTGCTCCTCGCCCCAGCGCACGCGGGTCTTGTCGCCGCGGGCCGTGCCCGGGGTGACATACGCCTCGATGCCGAGGATGGGCCGGATCCCGGCCCCCTTGGCCTTGTTCCAGAAATCGAAGGCACCGAAGAGGTAGCCATGGTCCGTGATGGCCATGGAATCCATGCCGAGGCGGTGGGCCTCGTCGAAGAGATCGCTGACGCGCGCGGCGCCGTCGAGCATGGAGTACTCGGTATGGGTGTGAAGGTGGACGAATCCGTCATCAAGGCTGCCTGGCACCGCTCTATCCTAGTGCGAGGAGCCGACGCCAACCCCACCCGACCGGCCGGGTTGAGCTAGCCGCGCAAGAGCTCGAGCGAGGAGACGAGGTCGTTCGGGTACGGCGCCTCGACCTCAACGCGCCCGCCGCGCACCGGGTGATCGAAGCCCAGGCGGTAGGCGTGCAGCCACTGCCGCGTGAGCCCCAGCTCGGCGGCGACCTTGGGGTCAGCCCCGTACTGCTGATCGCCCACGAGCGCGTGGTGCAAGGCCGAGAAGTGCACGCGGATCTGGTGGGTGCGCCCCGTCTCGAGGTGCACCTCGACGAGGCTCGCGCGGCCGAAGGCCTCCAGCACCTCGTAGTGGGTGACGGCGTGTCGCCCGTCCTCCACCACGGCAAAGCGCCAGCTCGCGCCGGGGTGCCGGCCGATGGGCGCGTCGATCGTGCCCTTGAGCGGCTCGGGCAGCCCCTGCACCACCGCGTGGTAGACCTTCGTGGGCGTGCGGTCGTGGAAGGCCTGCTTGAGCCCCGAGTACGCGCGCTCCGACTTGGCGACGGCCATGGCACCCGAGGTGCCCACGTCGAGGCGGTGGACGATGCCCTGGCGCTCCGAGGCGCCAGAGGTGGAAATGGAGACACCCTGGGCCACGAGCTGGCCGGACACGGTGGGACCGGTCCAGCCCGGCGACGGGTGGGCTGCAACGCCGACCGGCTTGTCGATGACGATGAGGTCCTCGTCCTCGTAGAGGACCGGGAGGTCGATCATGTGCTCCTCCGTGAAGCTCGTGGGGGCTGGCACACGCACGACGACGCGTGCACCGGCGCGCGGTCGGGCGGACTTGGCGGCGACGCGGCCATCGACGCTGACGCGTCCCTCCGCGATCCAGGCGGCTGCCGCCGCCCGGGAGACCCCGGCGGCCTGCGCGACGATCGCGTCGAGGCGCGCGGAGCCGTCGATCCGCTCCGGGTCGATGTTCAGCTCGGTCTCGCCCATGCTCACGCCTCGGTGACCGGGCGCTCGTCGTCGGCCGAGCTGATGCGGGGTCCGCCGGCCACCGGCACGCCGGTCCAGAGCAGCAGGACCACGGAGATCACGGAGCAGACGATGAGGGAATCGGCGATGTTGAAGATCGCGAAGTTGCCGACCGAGATGAAGTCGACGACGTGGCCCATGCCGTTCCCCGGCGGCTGGAAGAGGCGGTCGGTCAGATTGCCGATGGTCCCGGCGAAGAGTCCGCCGAGGGCCAGGGCCCACAGCCGGGAACGCACGCGCGGCAGGAAGACCAGCACGCCGACCGCGACGATGGCCATGAAGATCGTGAACACCCAGGTGTAGCCCTCGCCCATGGAGAAGGCGGCACCTGAGTTGCGGATGGAGTACCAGCGCAGGACCCCGGGGATGATCTCGATCCGCTCGCCCAGCTCCATGCGCGTGACCACGAGGTACTTGGTGAACTGATCAAGGCCGTAGCCGATGACCGCCACGATCGCAGCGAGCAGGGCGACCCGGGAGAAGGTCGCCGGCGCGTGACCGGCGGCGGGGGTGGGCTTGGCGCTCATG
>JALAHE010000141.1 GCA_022712075.1 Galactobacter sp. | reverse complement strand
TCTCCCGTGCGGGTGCCCCGCCGCCCCGCCGCCCCGCGGGCAGTGCGCCCATCTGCCGGACGCAGGCCGGAAGCAGGCCGACGGCAGTTCACTGCTCCCGAGCCCGGGTGAAAGACAGCAGGAGGGGCGGAACCAGATGGTTCCGCCCCTCCTTTGCGAGGATCGCGCCGCGGCCAGCTACCCGGCCACGGGCTCCCGGTATCAGGCCAGGCGCGCCGAGGCGACGTTCTTCTTGCCGCGGCGCACGAGGAACACCCCGCCGGCCAGCGCGTCCTCGGTGCCAAAGGTGGCCTCGAGGTCGGTGACCTTGTGGTTGTTCACGTAGGCGCCGCCCTCGCTCACGGTGCGGCGGGCCTCCGAGTTGGACTTAGACAGCCCGGTGGCCACGAGGAGATCGATGATGCCCACGCCGGCGCTGACCTCGGCGCCCGGGACGGACGCGGCGATCGCCAGCACGGTGCGCTCGTCCAGCGCGCTCAGCTCGCCGCCGCCGAACACGGCCGCCGAGGCGGCGATCGCCTTCTCGGTCTCCTCCACTCCGTGCACCAGGGCGGTGACGTCGTAGGCCAGCGTCTTCTGCGCCTCGCGGGCGAACGGGCGCTCGGCCACGGCGGCCTCGAACGCCGCGATCTCCTCGCGGGTGCGGAAGGTGAAGATCTTGAGGCGATCGATCACGTCGGCGTCGGACTGGTTGAGCCAGAACTGGTAGAAGGTGTACGGGCTGCACAGCTCCGGATCCAACCAGATGGCGTTGCCCTCGGACTTGCCGAACTTGGTGCCGTCCGAGTTGGTGATGAGCGGAGTGCCCAGCGCGTGAACGCGCTTGCCCTCGACCTTGCGGATCAGATCCGTGCCGGAGGTGAGGTTGCCCCACTGATCCGAACCGCCGGACTGCAGAGTGCAGCCGTAGCGGCGGTTCAGCTCGAGGTAGTCCATTCCCTGCAGGATCTGGTAGCTGAACTCCGTGTAGGAGATGCCCTCCTCGGACTCGAGGCGGCGCGCCACGATGTCCTTCTTGATCATGGTGCCCACGCGGAAGTTCTTGCCGATCTCGCGCAGGAACTCCAGCGCCGACATCTCGCCGGTCCAGTCAAGGTTGTTCACCATGCGGGCGGCGTTCTCCCCCTCGAAGGAGAGGAAGCGCTCGATCTGCCCGCGCAGCGAGGACACCCAGGTCTCCACGACCTCGCGCGGGTTCAGCACGCGCTCGGAGGTCTGGCGCGGATCGCCGATCAGGCCGGTCGCCCCGCCCACGAGGCCCAGCGGCTTGTGGCCGGCCAGCTGCAGGCGGCGCATCACCAACAGCTGCACCAGGTGGCCAAGGTGCAGGCTCGAGGCCGTGGGATCGAAGCCGCAGTAATAGGTGACCGTGTCCTCGCTGAGCGTGCGCTCCAGCTCAGCCTCATCCGTGGAGACGTGTACGTAGCCGCGCCACTTCAGCTCCTGGAAGACGTTTGAAAACGAGGGGTCGTTGCTCTGCGCGGCGAGGGCCGCTGCGTTCTGCGTATCGGTCACGCCCTCAAGGTTATCAATCGGTGGAGGCGCCGACGGCCTGCGTGACCGGAAGGAGCGCCGCGGGGGCGTCCTCCCCCACACTGATGACGCCGAGCCACTGCGTGGTGCGGGTCAGTGCCACGTACAGGTTGCCAACGCCACCGTCCGAGTCACGCACCACGTCGCCCGGATCCGCCACGACAACCACGTCGAACTCGAGGCCCTTGGCCTCCGTCGCGCTCATGACGAGCACGTCCTGGCCTGCGGCGGCGTCGCCGGCGCCGGTTCCCACGCGGGCACCAAAGCGCTGAACCAAAGCACGACGCAGCTCGGCCACGTTGCGCTCGGAGGTGACCACCGCGCCGAGGCCGCCAGGCACGGCGGCGAGGCCCGCAGCCATCGCCTCCACGGCGGCGTCGGGCAGCTCGGTGGCCACGGCCACCGACGCGAGCACTGGAGCCTCGTCCGCGTCGCGCACGGCGCTCGCGGCGGAGATCCGCAGGCCGGCGTCGGTCGCGACGCGCTCGGCCAGCTCCACGGCCTGGCGCGGCGTGCGGTAATTAACGCTGAGCTCGGCGAGCGTGAAGCGCTCCCCCACAAACGGCGCCAGGGCGGCACCCCAGGAACCGGCCGCCGCCGGAGCGTCGGCCTGGGCGGCGTCACCCACCACGGTGAAGGACTTCATGGGGCACCGGCGCATGAGCAGACGCCACTGCATGGGCGAAAGCTCCTGCGCCTCGTCCACGACCACGTGGCCATAGGCCCAGGTGCGGTCCGCCGCTGCGAGCTCGGCGGCGGTGCCGCGGGAGCCCTCCACGACGTTGAACGCGGCGAGCGCCTCGGCGTCGATAAAACCGTCGATGCCCTCCTCCGAGAGCTGGGCGTGCACATTGCGCACTGCCTGCTCGGCGTTTTCGAGGTCCCGCTTGGCCTGGGCCTTGGCCTCGGCCGCCGCGCGACCGGCGCTGGGGTCGAAGTCGCCGAGCAACTCGGCCGCCTCGTCCAAGAGCGGGACGTCGGCCTCGGTGAAGGGGGCCCCGGCCGGGCGCGCCAGGGCGTCCCGCTCGGCCGCGCTGAAGCCAGGAGTCACCGCCTTGCGGATGTTCTCCTTGGTGTAGATCCCCTCGAGCAGCTGGTGCGGCGTGAGCGGCATCCAGCACAGGGTGAGGGCCACGCGCACGTCGCGCGAGGAGCGAACGTCCTCGAGGAGGTACGCGCGGTCAGCCTCGTTACCGGCGCCGCCGCTGGCCTCGAGGATCTCCTGCAACTGCTCGGCGAGCTCCTTGACGAGGATCTTCACAAACGTCTCGCGCGCCTCGTTGTGCGGCTTGTGGCCCTGCCTAGCGCGCTCGCGGGCGCGGCGCACCTGCTGCGGGGTCAGCGTGATCTTGGTGCCCTCGACGTCAAGGACACGGGGCGCGGCAGGGATGCGCTGACGCTGGGCCACGGCCTTGCGGATGACCTCCGCCATGCGCAGCGAACCCTTGACGCGGGCCGCCTCCCGGGAGGCCTCGGGTGCCGCGTCGAGGCCCGGCCAGAGCCGGCCCAGGCTGGACATGACGACGCCCGTCTCACCAAGCGAGGGAAGCACGCGGTCGATGTAGCGAAGGAAGGCGTCCGACGGGCCAACGATGAGCACGCCGGCGCGGCGCAAGCGCTCGCGCTGGGCGTAAAGCAGGTACGCGGCGCGGTGCAGCGCCACGGCGGTCTTGCCGGTGCCCGGGCCGCCCTGCACCACGAGCACGCCGGGCAAGGGCGCACGGATGATCCGGTCCTGCTCGGCCTGGATGGTGGCCACGATGTCGCCCATGCGGCCGGTGCGGCGAGCGTTGAGCGCGGCGAGCAACGCCCCGTCGCCCTGCGAGGCGCCCTCCGCCTCGGCGAGCTCCGGGTCGAGCACATCGTCCTCGATGGAGACGACGTCGCGGCGGCGCAAGGTCAGGTGGCGGCGGCGGCTGACGCCGTGGCGGTCGAAGGCCGTCGCCTGGTAGAAGGCGGCGGCCTCGGGGGCGCGCCAATCCACCAACAGGCGGGTCTGGTCCTCGTCGGTCAGGCCTATGCGACCGATGTAGCGGTGCGCGTCCTCCCCCGACTCCAGATCTAGGCGTCCGAAGGCCAGCCGCTCCTCGACGGCGTCGAGCTGCGCCAGCCGGTCCTCGTAGAGCGTGGCAAAGCTGTCGCGCTCCGACTGGTTCTGCCGGCTGCCGATCGCACCCGTCGACCTCACGCGCCGCAGCTGCTCACGCTTCTCCTCGCGCAGCTCGTCCAAACGGTGATAGAGGCCGTGCACGTACTCGCGCTCGTGTTCCAGCGCTTCGCGCGCCTCTGCCTGGACGGACTCGTTCGCCATGGTGCTCCCTCGCGTGGACGATGCCGTAAAAAACGGGACACACGAGTGTACTCCGCTCCCCCGGCGGCGCGGCGTCATCCCCGGCCGGCCTCCACGACCGGGAGAGGAACCTCGGCTGGGACCACGAAGGGGCCAGCGGCACCGGGTGTCGCTGGCCCCTTCGTGTGTGCCTGGAATCAGACGCGCTGCAGCGAGACGACCTCGCGCCCCGCGAGCTTCTTGCGGCCGGAAAGCGCCTCGAGCTCCAGGACCACTGCCACGCCGGCCACGGCGCCGCCGGCCTGCTCCACGAGGGAGGCCGCGGCCTCCATGGTGCCGCCCGTGGCGAGCACATCGTCGATGAGGAGCACGCGGGCCCCGGGATGGAGGGCGTCCTGGTGAATCTCGAGCGAGGCCGTGCCGTACTCGAGCTCGTAGTCGCGGCGGAAGACCTCGCGCGGGAGCTTGCCGCCCTTGCGCACCGTGAGCAGGCCCGTGCCGGTCGCGTAGGCCACGGCGGAGGCGAGCAGGAAGCCGCGGGCCTCCATGCCGGCCACGGCGTCGAAGCGCCCGGCGAAGGGCTCGGCCAGGGCGTCCACGATGCGGCGCAGCCCCTCGGCGTCGGCAAAGACGGGGGTCAGGTCCTTGAACGAGATGCCCGGTTCCGGGTAGTCGGGAACCACCGCGCACAGGCGGTCGAGGAGGGCATCGATGGGCTCAAGCGCGACAGAGTTCACCGGAGCATTCTAGTGCCTCCGTCGCCCGATGCACGACGGCGGGTTCCCCCTGGGGTGCCGCGCGCCCAGTAGACAGCGCGACGGCGCCCTTCCGCGCTTGAGGCGCGGAAGGGCGCCGTCGGGCACCTGGCTCACGTGTGGCGCGCCTACGCGCGCGGGCCGTAGCCCTCCGCCAGCAGCGGGGTCTGCGCGTAGGCGCGGACGGCGGACAGGGCGTCCTTGAGGGCGCCGAGCTGGGCCGCTACGGCCGCCGGGGCCGTGCCGCCCTGGCCTGCGCGGGCGTTGAGGGAGCCCTCGGTGGAGAGCACGGAGCGCACCTCGGGGGTGAGGTGCTCCGAGATCCCGGCGTAGTCCGCCTCGCTCAGGTCCCACAGCTCCACGCCGCGGGACTCGGCCAGGGCCACGGCCTCACCGGAGAGCTCGTGGGCCACGCGGAAGGGCACGCCCTGCTTCACTAGCCACTCGGCGATGTCGGTCGCGAGGGCAAAGCCGAGCGGGGCCAGCTCGGCCATACGCTCGGTGTTGAAGGTCAGCGTGGCGATCTGGCCGGAGACGGCCGGGAGCAGCAGCTCGAGGGTGTCGGCCGCGTCGAAGACCGGCTCCTTGTCCTCCTGCAGATCGCGGTTGTACGCGAGCGGGAGGCCCTTGAGCGTGGCGAGCAGGCCGGCGAGGTCGCCGATGAGGCGGCCCGACTTGCCGCGCGTGAGCTCGGCGACGTCCGGGTTCTTCTTCTGCGGCATGATCGAGGACCCCGTGGAGTAGGAGTCGTGAAGCTTCACGAAGCCCACCTCCTTCGTGGCCCAGAAGATGATCTCTTCGGAGACGCGGGAGAGGTCCACGCCGATCATGGAGCAGACCCACGCGAACTCGGCGAAGACGTCGCGGGAGGCGGTGCCGTCGATGGAGTTCCAGACGGCGGAGTCGAAGCCGAGCTCCGCGGCCACGGCGTTGGGGTCCAGGCCCAGGGTGTTGCCGGCGAGGGCGCCGGAGCCGTACGGGGACACGGCGGCGCGCTTGTCCCAATCCGCGAGGCGCTGCACATCGCGCAGGAGGGCCCAGGCGTGGGCCAGCAGGTGGTGGCTGAGCAGGATGGGCTGCGCGTGCTGCAGGTGGGTGCGGCCCGGCATGGGGGCGTTGGGGTGCGCCTCGGCCTGCTGGATCAGCGCGTCCACCGTGGCGAGCACGCCGCGGGCGATGAGGCGAGCGTGATCGCGCAGGAACATGCGCCCGAGCGTGGCGATCTGGTCGTTGCGCGAGCGGCCGGCGCGCAGCTTGCCACCCAGGGCGGTGCCGGCGCGCTCGATCAGCCCGCGCTCGAGGGAGCCGTGCACGTCCTCGTCGGAATCGGCGGCGACGTAGGCACCGGAGACCACGTCTGCGTCCAGCTGCTCGAGGGCGTCGAGCATGCCCTCCAGCTCCTCGTCGCTGAGCAGCTTGGCGGTGTGGAGCACGCGGGCATGGGCCTTGGAACCGGCGATGTCATAGCGGGCGAGGCGCCAATCGAAGTGCGTGGACTTGCTCAGCGCCGCCAAGGCGTCGGCCGGGCCGCCGGAGAAGCGGCCGCCCCAGAGGGCTCCCTCGTTGGTTCCGTGCGCCATGTGCGTGTCTCTCCTCGTGTCTTGCGTTGGCGGTGGAACGGCTCCCGCCGCACACCGCGCACCAGTCTATCGGCCACCGCCGCGCGGGACCCGGCTCCGTGACACGGGCACCGCGCGCCCGCGGCCGGTGCTTCGCTAAGCTGGGGCGCATGAGCCACGAGAACCTCAGCGACTACGACCGCGCCTCCGCTACCCCGTCCCAGGTGGGCGGCAGCGCCGACGCCCCCGCGCTGAGCGACGAACAAGTGGCCTTCCTCAACCGGCTCTTCGACCTCGCCCGCGAGGGCAAGCTGGAGCTGCTCGAGTACATCCGCCAGGGCATCCCCGCCGATCTCTCCGACCACAAGGGCGACACCTTCCTCATCCTCGCCGCCTACGCGGGCCACGAGGACCTGGTGCGCGGCCTCGTCGAGGCCGGCGCCGACGTGAACCGCCTCAATCAGCGCGAGCAGTCGGCTCTGACCTGCGCCGTGTTCCGCGGCGACGAGGTGCTGGTCACCGCGCTGCTCGCCGCGGGCGCAGATCCCGAGCTCGGCGCGCAGAACGCCATCGCCACGGCGCGGGCGTTTGGGCAGGACGAGCTCCTGGCGCTGCTGCAGCCGCAAGGCTGAGCCGCGCGCTTCCCACCGCGGGAAGGCCCGCCCCTGGTGGGGGCGGGCCTTCCTGCGTTTTTGGGACATGTGCGCGCGACGGCGCGGGGTTGAGTT